>JAEWAD010000529.1 GCA_023391905.1 Pseudomonadota bacterium
TCGTTCAGCGGCGAGAACGTCGTGTGGCCGGCCGATTACGCGACCACCACCGGCATGCTCGGCGTGATCACGCCCGCCATCGCGCCGAGCGCGCCGGCGTCGTGGCAGGGGAGCAGTTCCAGTTCGCCGGCGTCGAGGATCGCCTCGGCCTCGGCCACGTCCTTCGCCTCGCCCTCGAAGATCAGGCCGCCGATCAGCGCGCCGCGCATCGGTCCCGGCACATCCTCGAGGCGGATCGGCGGTCCGGCATGCAGGAAGCGGCGCGGACCGACCTGGCGGGTGACGTCGCCGGCGGCGCAGACGCCGACGAGGTGCACCTGCGTCGTGTCGAGCGCGGCGACGGATTTCGCCGCGGCGGCCTCGACGGCCGGGAACGAAGCTTGGATCGTGTCGGACATTCTCTTGGTTCCTGCTGATCGATCGAGGCAGCGCATGGAGGGTCGCGCGCGGCCGGTCTTGAGCTTTGGGCCGGGGCGTTCAGCCCCGGCCGGGCCTGTCGCGGCGCGCGCCTTCCCGCTCCGGTCCTGCCAGGCAGGACCGGTCACGCGAGACGCCCGTCGCGGATCCGGCTATTTCGGGATCGTGGTATCGATGCCCTTGACCAGGAAGTTCATGCCCTTGATGGCGCCATCATCCAGCGAGGTGCCGGCGGGCACGGCTTCCTTGTCCTCGTTCGAGGTGATCGGGCCGGTGAAGGGCTTGAAGGTGCCGGCGCGCATCTCGTCCTGGCGCGCCAGGATCTGCGCCCGCTGCTCGTCCGAGAGGTCCTTGCTCAGACCCGCGACCGAGACGGCATTGTCGGCAATGCCGGCGAAGACGTCGTCGCCCTTGAAATTGCCGGCCATCGCCTCCTCGACCTTCTGGATCATCACCGGGCCGAAATTGAGCTGGCCGGCGCAGAGGTGCTTGGTCGGGGCGAACTTCGAATTATCGCTATGGGTGACGGTGCCGTAGATGCCGAGCTGCTCGGCGGCGGCCATCGGACCCGGCGTCCCGGGGAAGAGCGAGAAGACGACGTCGGTGCCCTGCGAGGCGAGCGATTCCGTCGACGCCTTCTCCATCGCCGGATCGAACCAGGAATTCAGCCAGATCACCTTGACCGGCTTCAGGTTGGCATTGGTGCTCTGCGCGCCGAGCACATAGGCGTTCATGACGTTGAGCACTTCCGGCAGCGGGAACGCGGCGATGACGCCGAGCGTCTCCGACTTGGTCACCATGCCGGCGGCCATGCCGCAGAGATAGGCCGCCTCGTAGTGGCGCGGCGTCAACGTCGAGAAGTTCGGCGCGTTCATGTAGCCGCCGATATGCACGACCGAGAGCTTCGGATAGCGCTTGGCCAGCTTCATGCCGTCCTGCTGGTAGCCGAAGGAGCCGAGCACCAGCATGTCGACGCCGTCGGCCGCCATCTTGTTCATGACGCGCGTCGCGTCCGGCCCCTCGCCGAGGCTGTTGACGAACTGGATCTCGACCTGATCGCCGAATTTCTCGGCGATGGCGCGGCCGCCGCGATCGAGCTCGTAGGACCAGCCGAGCTCGCCGACCGGGTTGGGCAGCAGATAGCCGATCTTGAACGGATCGGCCTCGGCCGAAACGGTGAGCGCAACGCCCAGCGCAGCGGTGGTCAACGCTGTCCTTAACCAGTGACGCATGTTGATTCCTCCCCAATTATGCGTTTCTCGCCAACAGTCCGGCGGCCCCTCAGCTCGCCGGTCGATAGCTCTCCCCCAGCGCCGCCGGCGCATTCAGGCGAACCCGGACCTTGTCGGCCGAGATCGCCACCAGCACGACGATGGTCAGGACGTAAGGCAGGCAGGTCATGATCTGGGCCGGGATGCCGATGCCCATCGCCTGCAGCGCCAGCCCGAGCAGCGACACCGCGCCGAAGAGATAGGCGCCGACCGCCACGCGGCCCGGCCGCCAGGTGCCGAACACCACCAGCGCCACCGCGATCCAGCCGCGGCCGGCGATCATGTCCTGCGACCAGAGCGGGGTCAGGACCGTCGAGGCATAGGCGCCGGCGAAGCCCGCCATGACGCCGCCGAACAGGATCGCCAGGAAGCGGACGCCGACCGGCCGCATGCCGAGCGCATGGGCCGTGTTCGGATTCTCGCCGATCACCCGCAGCGTCAGGCCCGCCTTGGTCCGGTACAGGAACCAGGCGACCAGCGCCGTCGCGGCGATGGCGGCGTAGACGACGATGTCCTGCGTGAACAGGATCCGCCCCAGCACCGGGATGTCCGAAAGGCCCGGCAGCGCGATCTTGCCGAGGCCCGGAAGCGTCATGCCCTCGAAGCTGCGCCCGAGCAGGCCCGACAGGCCGAGGCCCAGAATGCCGACGGCGAGGCCGGCCGCCACCTGGTTGGCCATGAAGCCGAGCACCAGCACGGCGAACACGGTCGCAAGCAGCGCCCCGCTCAGCCCGCCGGCGACCAAGCCGACGAGATGCGAGCCGGTCTGCAGCGTCACCATGAAGGCGATGGCGGCGGAAAGCGCCATCATGCCCTCGACGCTCAGATTGAGGACGCCGGATTTCTCGACCACCAGCTCGCCGAGCGCCGCCAGAAGCAGCGGCGTCGCGGTCGCGAACGCGCCGGCCAGAACGAAGATGAGCGCGTCCATCATGCCGCCCCCCGCAGGCGTGTCTCTTGCGGAACGCGGCGGACCTCGTGCCGGACGAAGAAATAGGAGGCGAGGTAGAAGACCAGCAGCAGCCCCTGGAACACCACCGGCGCCGATGCCGGGATGCCGGCGCTGACCAGCGCGATGTCGCCGCCGACATAGACCAGCGCCATGAACAGGCCGGCGAAGAAGATGCCGACCGGGTGCAGACCGCCCAGGAAGGCGACGATGATCGCCGCATAGCCATAGCCCGGCGAGAGGATCGGCTGCAGCTTGCCGATCGGCCCGGCGATCTCGCCGACGCCGGCAAGGCCGGCGGCGGCGCCGCCGATCAGGAGCGACATCCAGATGGCGCGGCGCTGCGAGAAGCCGGCATAGCGCGCGGCATCCGACGCCACGCCGCCGACCATCAGGCGAAACGCCGCGAAGCTCCGGGTGACGAAGATCCAGCAGCCGATCGTCACCACCAGCGTGATGATGACGGAGAGATTGGCGCGCACGCCGTCGCCGCCGAAGGTCGGGTAGAGGCCGGCATCCGGGAACATGACGGATTGCGGGAAATTGTAGCCGGACGGATCGCGCAGCGGCCCCGTCAGCAGGTAGTAGAGCACCTGCTTGGCGATCTCGGTCAGCATCAGCGTCACGATGATCTCGCTGGCGTTGAAGCTGGCCTTCAGATAGGCGGCGATGCCCGCCCAGGCCATGCCGGCCAGCGCGCCGACCACGATCATGCCGGGCAGCATCCAGGCGGATTCGCTGTCGGACCAGAAGATCGGCAGCAGGCTGGCGCAGATCGCGCCGATGATCAGCTGCCCCTCGGCGCCGATGTTCCAGACGCGGGCCCGGAAGCCGATCGCCAGCCCCTGCGCAATCAGGATCAGCGGGCTCGCCTTGATCAGCACCTCGCCGAGATTGTAGCTCGACGACAGCGGCTCGATGAAGAAGCTGTAGAGCACGACGCCGGGATCGGCCCCGAGAGCCGAGAACATGACGACCATGGTGATGATCGACAGGACGATCGTCACGAGCGGCACGGCGAGCAGCGCCAGGGGCGACGTCTCGGTCCGTGGCAGCACGGTGAAGCCGAGGAAGCTCATTGCGCCGCCTCCGCCGCCATCTCGTCACGAGCCTCGAACAGGCCGACCATCATCTGGCCGATCCGCTCCGGCGTCGTCGCCCGGGTCCGCACGGGCTGCGACATGCGCCCCTCGAACATGACGGCCATGCGATCGGAAATCTCGAACAGCTCTTCCAGCTCCTCGGAGATCAGCAGGATCGAGACACCCTCGTCGCGGAGCGCGATCAGCTTCTGGCGCACCATCGCGGCGGCGCCGATGTCGATGCCCCAGGTCGGCTGCGCGACCACCATCACCTTCGGCCGCAGCATCATCTCGCGGCCGACGATGAACTTCTGCAGATTGCCGCCGGAAAGGCTCGACGCGTTGGCGCCGGATCCGCCGCAGCGCACATCCATCTCGCGGATGCAGCGCTCGGCATGGTCGTCGCGCACGCGCTTCAGGATGAAGCCGCGCGCCACCATGCCGAGGCGATGGGCGGTCAAGAGCATGTTGTCGGTCAGCGACAGACCGGGCGCCGCGCCGCGTCCGAGCCGCTCCTCGGGAATGAAGGAGAGGCCCTGCCTGCGGCGCTCGGCCGGGCCGAGATGGCCGACGGCGTCGCCGAGGATCTCGATTTCGCCCTTGCGGGTGGCCGGCAAGGTTTCCTCGCCGGAGAGATAGCGCGACAGCGCCTGCTGGCCGTTGCCCGAAACGCCGGCGATGCCGAGGATCTCGCCCCGCCGCACCTCGAGGCTGACGCCCTGCAGGTTGACGGCATGGGGATCGCGCTCGCGCGTCGACAGCCCGCTCACCCGCAGCGCGACTTTCCCGTCCGGCCTGGCCTCGGCATGGGCCGAGCGCGGAATGTCCCGGCCGACCATCATCTTGGCGAGGCTGTGCGAGGTTTCCTCTCGCGGATCGACCTGGCCCGTCACCTGGCCGTGGCGGAGGATCGTCGCCGAATGGCAGAGCGCGCGGATTTCCTCCAGCTTGTGGCTGATATAGAGGATGGCGATGCCCCTGTCGGACAGCATCCGCAGCGTCACGAACAGCTTCTCGACCGCCTGCGGCGTCAGCACCGAGGTCGGCTCGTCGAGGATGAGCAGCGAGGGCTCCTGCAGCAGGCAGCGGACGAGTTCCACGCGCTGCCGCTCGCCGACCGACAATTTGTAGACCAGCGCATCCGGCTCGACCGCCAGCCCGAAGGCCTCGGACGCCGCGCGGATCCGCTGCGACAGCTCGCGAATGTCGCCCGGCACCGTGAAGGAGATGTTCTCGGCGACCGTGATCGTCTCGAACAGCGAGAAATGCTGGAACACCATGCCGATGCCGAGCGCGCGGGCGCGTGCCGGGCTGGTGATCTCGGTCGGTTGGCCCTTCCAGTAGATCGTGCCGGCATTGGGCTGGGTCACCCCGAAGATCATCTTCATCAGGGTCGACTTGCCGGCGCCGTTCTCGCCGAGGACGGCGTGGATCTCACCCGGACGGATGTCGATGTTGACCTTGTCGTTGGCGACCAGGGATCCGTAGTTCTTGCTGATATTCTCAAGCCTGAGCAGGCTCGCCGATGGCACACCGGGTACGGGGGTGCTCCCGCTGGCCATCAGCATGAAGTCGGCCCCGCCTGGCGACGGAAAGACCGAACTCCTGTCAACAACGCCGCGTCAAAGCGGTCGCGAACCGCCGCGCAAGCGCGACGCCACAGACTTGCGACAGTTTCCGTAGCGGAATTATCCGCGCCGCCGGTATTCGTAATACGATAGTATTGGTGCGATACTGCATGCCCATGCGGGCACGCCTTCCCGATCGCACAATTGCTTGTGCCCAGCCGTGTATCCACGGACTCTCCTCCGCAGGTGCCTTAAGGGTGCCTTCTTTTCTTATTGAGAAGGATTATAAGCAGGGTTAGGCTCCAAGATAGATTATTTTGATGGACCAATCGTTCGGGATCTTGGACGCCCATGTCGTACCCCTATGAACTGAAGGACATCAGCTGCTTCCTCTGGATTGCACGCGCAGGTAGCATTTCCCGCGCCGCGACGACGTACAGCGTCCCCAAGGCGACGCTCAGCCATCACCTGCGGCGGCTCGAGGATGCGCTGCAGGTCGAGCTGTTCGTCCGCAAGGCGAAGGGGCTCGAACTGACGGACGCCGGCAAGGAATATCTCGACAATTGTTCGGCGATCTTCGACTCGTGCGAGAACGCCGCGAGCGCCGCGCAGCGCGCCCATTCGACCATCAGCGGCCGCATCCGGATCGTCGCCAGCACGGCCTTCGGCACGTCGATCATCGGCGCCGCGGCGAGCTACTTCGCCACCGCCAACCCGCATATCGACTTCGACCTGCAGATGTATCCGGATGACAAGATCATCGCCGGCCAGTTCGATTTCGACTGCATGATCTTCGTCGGCGAGCCGCCGGCATCCAGCCTGCTACGGCGGAAAATGGGCGACGTTTCCTTCGGTCTCTACGCCAGCCCGCGCTTTGTCGAGGCGCATGGCATGCCCGCCTCGCTGGACGACATCAACCGCTCGAGCGGCGTCGTCTACATGCGCAACGGCATGCCCGAGCGCTGGGCGCTGCGCAACCAGCGCAACCTCGTCCACCTGGAGCCGCTGGCGAAATTCAACGTCAACGAATACTGGCTGGCGAAATACTTTACGGTCGAGGGCCTGGTGATCGGCTACCTGCCGGACTTCTTCGTGAAATACGAGGTCGAGCAGGGCGCGCTCGTCCCCCTGATGCCCCAATGGCGCTCCGACGACACGCCGGTCTACGTCATCTATCCGGCGCAGCGGCATCGGAATCCGCGCGTCATGAAACTGGTCGACGCGATGTGCAACCGGTTCGAGGATTTCGTCCGGTCGCCGATCTATTCGGTCACGCGGATCGACTA
>JAEWAD010000535.1 GCA_023391905.1 Pseudomonadota bacterium
GAATCGCGCGGCGCGGCGATTCCGACCGCCGCCAGCGCCGTCTGCACCAGCCCCGAGCAATCAATGCCGAAGGCCGAGCGGCCACCCCAGAGATAGGGCGTCTCCAGGAAACGGCCGGCGACCGCGACGAAATCGGCCTGCGGCGGCGCATCCAGTGGCGCGACATGGCGGGCGACGACGGCGCCGCTGCCATCCGCCAGCCGGAAATAGGGTGTTCCGCGCGTCTCGGCCTTGTCACCGAGCGCCAGGCGACTGCCGAACGACAGGGTGGCGATGGGCGGCAGCTTCATGTCGGCCGCTGGATAGACAAAGGTACGAAGCGCCGTCACAAGGTGCGTCGGCTCCCGGTCGAGCGGACCGATCGCTTCGGCCGCGACGAAGCCGACATAGCCGTCCGCCTCGAGCTGCACCCAGCACCAGCCCTCGGCGGTCGTCTCGAACAAGCGGACCGTCTCGCCCAGCAGCGCCTCGCTGTCGATCGCCGCGTCGGCTCGCGGGGCATGACGAACGGCCGCCACCGGCGCCACGATCCGCCGCCGCTCGCCGGCGACGAAGCGCGCCGCCTGCACCTGACCCGCGAGCCGCGCATCGGCGAGGTCGGGGCGAAAGGCGTTGAGGCGTGGATCCAGCGTCACAGCGGCAGCTCCCTGTGGCGGGCGATGACGACATCGCCCAGGCGCTCGACGGCGAGCGCGCCGGCGACGGTCCTTTGCACCACTACATTGCGGCGATCCTTGGGATCGCGATGCCGGCTGACGAGGCCGAGCCGCCCCATCGTGTCGAGGGCGCGCGTGATCGCCGGCTTGGTCACGCCGAGCTTGGCCGCGAGGCCGCGCACCGTATGCGGCGGCATTTCGAGATAGACCGTGAGCAGCACCGCCATCTGGCGCGCCGACAGGTCATGCTCGCCGTCACGCACGAGATCGAGCGTGACGTCATGCCAGAGGCGCAGCGCCTGGGTCGGCCGCAGTTCGGCGGGCATCCACGGTTCCTCGAACAAATCGTTTCGGATCCGTTTTATTTAACCGCCGCGCCGAGCTTGCCGCAAGGGCCGATCGGCCGATCCGGGCTCACGCCGCGCCGAATCGCTCCTGGATCAGCGCGAACAGGGCGCGGATGGTCTGCGCCTCGCCGCCTTCCGGCCGGCCCGGCTTGCCAGAGGGATTCCAGGCATAGATGTCGCCATGGATCCAGGGGATCGATTTCGGCACGAAACGATCGAGGAACAGCGCCGCCGTGATCGAGCCGGCGAAGCCGCCCGTGCCGGCATTGTTGATGTCGGCGATCTTGGAATCGATCATCGATTCATACGGTGCCCAGAGCGGCAGCCGCCAGAGCGGATCGGCGCGCTCCTCGGCATGGCGGGCGAGATCCGCGGCAAGGCCCTCGTCATGGGTGAAGACGGCCGGGATCTCGGGGCCGAGCGCCACGCGGGCGGCGCCGGTCAGCGTCGCGAGATCGACGAGCAGGGCCGGGTTTTCCTCCGCCGCCAGCGCCAGCGCGTCGGCGAGGATCAGGCGCCCCTCGGCGTCGGTGTTGCCGATCTCGACGGTGACGCCGGCGCGCGAGCGCAGCACGTCGCCCGGCCGGAAGGCGGGACCCGAAATCGAATTCTCGACGGTGGGCACCAGCAGGCGCAGCCGCACGGGCAGCTTCGCCTCCATGATCATGTGGGCGAGGCCCATCAGGTTGGCGGCGCCGCCCATGTCCTTCTTCATCAGCAGCATGCTGCTCGACGGCTTGATGTCGAGGCCACCCGTATCGAAGGTGACGCCCTTGCCGACCAGCGTCACCTTGGGATGGGCGGGATCGCCCCAGACGAGGTCGACCAGCCGCGGCGCGCGATCGGCGTCGGCGGCACGGCCCACCGCGTGGATCATCGGCAGGCTGGCGGAGATCAGGTCGCGCCCGACGATCTCGCTGACCGCCGCGCCGAAGCGGGCGCCGAGCGTATGGATGGCTTCCGAGATTTCCGCCGGGCCGAGATCGTTCGCCGGCGTGTTGACGAGATCGCGCACCATGTGGATCGCCCGCGCCATGCTGCGGGCGCGATTGGCGTCGACGCCGGCGGGGACCACGAGACGGGGAACGGGCGCCGGATTGGTCTTGTAGCGCTCGAACCGATAATTGCCGAGCGCCCAGCCCAGCGCGCCGAGCGCCGGATCCGGCAGGTCGGTGACGAACTGGTAGTCGCCCTGCGGCAGGATCGCCGGCAACTTGCCGGTGATCAGGGCGGCGCGGCGGCCATTGGCGCGGCCGAGCCCGAACAGCACCCGGCCGATCACGCCCTTCGCGTCGGCGATGATGGTGACGGCGCCGGCGGCCGCGTCGAAGCCGGTCGAGCGCGCCCAGGCGGCCTCGGTCTCGCCGAGGGAATCGAGCAGCTTCTCCAGACCGTCCGGATCGACGGCATGAATCGGGATGGCGACATCGGAACTGTCGATCAGGCTGTCGATCACGGTATTCGTCCTCAGAACTCGATTCGAGTGGGGCCGCGATCATGGCCCCGCGCCTCGCCGGGATCAATTCCGGAGCAGCCCGGTCCCGGACGATGCCGCCCGAACGTGCGGTCTCCCCCGCCGAGATGGGGATGCGATGCCGCATTTTTGAGCTAAGCTGGGACATCTGCCCCCAGCCCAAGGTCATCATGCCGCCTGCCGCCGAAATCCTGCCGGGAGATGCAGCCGGGTCGCAGCGCGACACGGTGGTGCTGAATGGGTCCGCGCTCCGCCTGTCGACGCTGTCGCTGATCGGCCGCGGCCTGTTGCACGTCGCGCCCTGCGAAACCTGCCTCGTCCATGTCGGGGAGGCCTATGAGGCGGTGCGCGGCGCGGTCGAGGGCGGCCGCCCACTCTATGGCGTGACGACAGGCGTCGGCGCGATCAAGGACCGCGCGGTGGCGCTGGCCTCCGCGGCGGACCGCACCGATCTCGTGCGCGCCCATCATTTCGGCGTCGGCGAGCCGCTGGCGCCGGAAATCGTCCGCGCCGGCATCGCCATCCGCGTCAACACCGCGCTTTCCGGCCTGGTCGGCTGCAGTCCCGAGCTGATCCGCGCCTATGTCGCCGCGCTCGACTCCGACATCGTGCCGGTGGTCCGCCGGCTCGGCTCGATCGGCGCCGCCGATATCGGCCTGATGAGTCAGGTGGCGAGGGCCGTCGCGGGCGAGGGCCAGGTCTTCCACCGCGGCGTGCTCAAGCCGGCCGAGGAAGCGCTGCGCGAAGCCGGGCTGACGCCGCATGTCTTCCGCCTCAAGGATGCGCTCTCGGCCGTCAGCACCAATGCGCTGACGGTGGCGAGCGCAGGCGCCACGCTGATCGAGGCGGCGCAGATGGTGCGCGTCGCCATGGCCACGGGATCGAGCGCGGCGGCGGCGCTGCGCGCCTCACCGGAGCCGTGGCGCGTCGCCATGAAGATCGGCTCCCCGCGCGAGGCGGCGGCCGGCACCGTGCTCACGGCCGTGGCCGAGGCCTTCCCCTGGACGCCGGCGACGCATCTGCAC
>JAEWAD010000014.1 GCA_023391905.1 Pseudomonadota bacterium
GCCGCCGACTCCGGCGCCGACATCATCGACATCAACATGGGCTGCCCGGCCAAGCGCGTGACAACAGGCTATTCCGGGTCGGCGCTGATGCGCGACCTCGATCACGCCCTCACCCTGGTCGACGCCACGGTCGCGGCGAGCCCGGTTCCGGTCACGCTGAAGATGCGGCTCGGCTGGGACGACAAGACGATCAATGCGCCCGAGCTGGCGCGCCGCGCCGAAGCCGCCGGCGTTTCGATGATCACCGTGCATGGCCGCACGCGCTGCCAGTTCTACAAGGGTACGGCCGACTGGGCCGCCATCGCCGCCGTCAAGCAGGCGATCTCGATCCCGCTCATTGCCAACGGCGACTGCGTCAGCGTCGACAGCCTCGCGCCGATGCTCGCGGCCTCGGGCGCCGACGGCGTCATGGTCGGGCGGGGCGCCTATGGCCAGCCCTGGCTGCCCGGCCATCTCGCCAGCTTCGCCGCGACCGGGACGATGCCCGAGGCACCGCGCGGCGACGCCCTGATCGATCTGGTCGTCGGGCATTTCGAGGAAATGATCGCCCTTTATGGTCCGATCCTCGGCGTGCGCAATGCGCGCAAGCATCTGAGCTGGACCATCGAGGCGCTCGGCCCCGATGCCATGCCCGCAGAGGCCCGCCTCGCCATCATGACCGAACAGGCCCCCGATCGGGTGATCCTGCTCCTGCGGCAGCACCTTGGAGAGGCAGAAATGAGGAGAGCCGCGTGAACCGGACGCTCGTCCAGAACGAAGCCATCGCGGCGGGGAGCGGCGGATCGGCCTCGATCCTGCTCGACGCGCTGCCGCATCCGATCATCATGATCGACGGGGCAGGGCATGTCAGCGACGCCAACAGCGCCGCGCAGGATTTCTTCCAGGCCTCAATCGCCGTGCTGCGGCGCCAGCCGATCGCCCATTTCGTTCCGTTCGGCAGTCCTCTGTTGGCGCTGATTGAGCAGGTCCGCAGCCGCGGGGCAGCCGTCAACGAGTATCGCGTTGATGTGGGCACGCCGCGCAACGGCGCCGACCGCATCGTCGACATCTACGCCTCGCCGGTGCCGGAGCGGCCCGATTCCGTCGTCGTCCTGCTGCAGGAAAAGACCATGGCGGAAAAGATCGACCGGCAGCTGACGCATCGGGGCGCGGCGCGCTCGGTGACGGGCCTTGCCGCCATGCTGGCGCACGAGATCAAGAACCCGCTCTCCGGCATCCGTGGTGCCGCGCAATTGCTCGAATCCTCCGTCGACGACGATGACCGGGCGCTGACCCGGCTGATCTGCGACGAGACGGACCGGATCGTGAAGCTGGTCGACCGGATGGAGGTGTTCTCGGACGAGCGCCCCGTCGAGCGCGCGCCGGTCAACATCCATGTCGTGCTGGAGCACGTGAAGCGGCTGGCCCAGTCGGGCTTTGCCCGCAACATCCGCATCATCGAGGAATATGACCCGTCGCTGCCGCCGGTCTACGCCAACCGGGACCAGCTGGTGCAGGTGTTCCTGAACCTCGTCAAGAACGCCGCCGAGGCGATCGGCAATGACGATAACGGCGAGATCCTGCTCTCGACGGCGTTCAAGCCCGGCATTCGTCTGTCGGTTCCCGGTTCGAACAACCGGGTGACCCTGCCGCTCGAATTCACCGTGCGGGACAATGGCACCGGCGTGCCGCCGGACATGATGCCCCATCTCTTCGACCCCTTTGTCACCACCAAGACCAATGGTTCGGGCCTCGGGCTGGCGCTCGTGGCCAAGATCATCGGCGACCACGGTGGTGTGATCGAGTGCGATTCCCAGCACAATCGCACGACCTTCCGCGTGTTGATGCCGGCATTCCCGGGTGACGCACCTGCAGACAAGGATCACTGAACATGGCGACCGGCACCATTCTCGTAGCGGACGACGACGCGGCCATCCGGACCGTCCTGAACCAGGCCTTGTCGCGCGCCGGCTACGAGGTCCGGCTGACCTCGAACGCCGCGACGCTGTGGCGCTGGGTGAGCCAGGGCGAGGGCGACCTCGTCATCACCGATGTCGTCATGCCGGACGAGAACGCCTTCGACCTCCTGCCGCGCATGAAGCGCCTGCGGCCCGAGCTGCCGGTCATCGTCATGAGCGCGCAGAACACGTTCATGACCGCCATCCGCGCGTCGGAGCGGGGCGCCTACGAGTACCTGCCCAAGCCCTTCGACCTGAAAGAGCTGATCTCGATCGTCGGCCGGGCGCTGGCCGAGCCGAAGCAGCGCGCGAAGGACGATGCGCTCGACGATGGCGGCGAGAACATCCCGCTTGTCGGCCGCTCGCCGGCCATGCAGGACATCTACCGCGTGCTGGCGCGGCTGATGCAGACCGACCTGACGGTGATGATTGCCGGCGAGTCGGGCACCGGCAAGGAGCTCGTCGCCCGCGCACTGCACGACTATGGCAAGCGCCGCACCGGCCCCTTCGTCGCCATCAACATGGCCGCCATCCCGCGCGACCTGATCGAGAGCGAACTGTTCGGCCACGAGAAGGGCGCCTTCACCGGCGCGCAGGCCCGCTCCGCGGGTCGGTTCGAGCAGGCCGAGGGCGGCACGCTGTTCCTCGACGAGATCGGCGACATGCCGATGGAGGCGCAGACGCGACTGCTGCGCGTGCTGCAGCAGGGCGAGTACACCACCGTCGGCGGCCGCACGCCGATCAAGACGGATGTCCGTATCGTCGCGGCCACCAACAAGGACCTGCGCATCCTGATCAACCAGGGCCTGTTCCGCGAGGACCTGTTCTTCCGTCTGAACGTGGTGCCGATCCGCCTGCCGGCGCTGCGCGAGCGTTCCGAGGATATTCCCGACCTCGTCCGCCACTTCTTCGCGCTCGGCGAGAAAGACGGCCTGCCGGTCAAGCAGATCGAGGCGGCGGCGCTCGAGCGGCTGAAGCGCTATCGCTGGCCGGGCAATGTGCGCGAGCTGGAGAACCTGATCCGTCGTCTGGCGGCGCTCTACCCGCAGGACACGATCACCGAGAACATCATCGAGGCCGAACTCGAGCAGCCGGCGGCGCCGCTTGCCGCCGAGGGCGCCGAGATGGAGGACACGCTGATGAGCTCGGTCGAGCGGCACCTCTCGACCTATTTCCACGGTTTCGGCGAGGGCCTGCCGCCGCCCGGCCTCTATCATCGCATCCTGCGCGACGTCGAATATCCGCTGATCAGTACCGCGCTCGCCGCGACGCGCGGCAACCAGATCAAGGCGGCTGAACTGCTCGGCGTAAACCGCAATACGCTGCGTAAGAAGATCCGTGACCTTGACGTTCAGGTCATGCGCAATCCGCGCTGACGCAACGTAGGAC
>JAEWAD010000044.1 GCA_023391905.1 Pseudomonadota bacterium
CGGCCTGATCTCGCTCGCCAACACCATCGTCGGCGACGCCATCTCGCCGAAGGAGCGCGCCAAGTACATGGGCTATTTCGGCGCCGTGTTCGCGCTCTCGAGCGTGGCCGGCCCGGTGCTGGGCGGCGTGCTCTCGGAGACGTTCCACTGGTCGCTGATCTTCTGGATCAACATTCCGCTCGGCCTCATCGCCTTCCTGATGACGTTCAACGCGCTGAAGAAGCTGCCGCAGAACAACCGTCCGCACCGGCTCGACGTCGTCGGCGCCCTGCTGCTGGTGATCGCCTCGGTGCTGCTGCTGCTCGCCATCAGCTGGGGCGGTGTGTCGTATCCCTGGCTGTCGCTGCAGATCCTCGGCCTGGTCGCCGCCTCAGCGGTGGCCTGGGCGCTGTTCACGCTGCGCGTGCTGACCGCGCCGGAGCCGTTCCTGCCGGTCGGCGTGCTGCGCGACCAGGTCGTCGCGACGGCGACGCTCGCCGGCTTCTTCGGCATCGGCACCATGGTCGGCCTCTCCATCTACATGCCGCTCTTCTTCCAGTCGGTGAAGCATCTGTCGGCGGCCGAGTCCGGCTTCGCGCTCATTCCGCTGTCGATCGGTACCGTCTTCGGCGCCCAGTTCTCCGGCCGGGTGATGGCGCGCGTCACCCACTACAAGCGCTCGCCGATCGTCGGCCTGATCGTCGCGATCCTCCTCACCTTCGTGCTGGCCGCCTTCGCCGGCGATCTCGACAACATCACCATTCAGGTGCTGCTCGGCATCATCGGCGCGGGTCTCGGCACGCTCTTCCCGGTCACGCTCGTCGTCGCCCAGAACGCCGTCGCGCTGCATCATCTCGGCACCGCGACCGCGGCCGTGAACTTCATGCGGTCGCTCGGCAGCGCCATCCTGGTGGCGGCCTTCGGCGCCATCCTGCTCGCCGGCCTCGGCACGATCTCGGACGGCGCCGGAACCTCGGTCGAGGCCAAGATCGCCTCGGCGGCGGAGTCGGGCGTTTCGCTCGCCGGCGCCTTCACGGGCGTTTTCATCGCGGCCGGCATCTGCGCGGCGATCGCGCTCGTCCTGCTGCTGGTGATGGAGGAACGGCCGCTCAGGGGTGGACGCGTCTCCGCGCCCACCAGCATGGAGCACTAGGCATCCGGCCGGCCGCGCGCTTGCGCCCGCCCGCCTGCCCTTCGAGCGGGTATGCCCTAGGCCGCGCCGTCCGGGCGCGGCGCATTCGCCTCGTTGAAGCGGATGCGGTTTCCGAACGGGTCGGGAACCTCGAACATCCGCGCATCATAGCCGGTCGCCTCGAGCCCCGGCCGCGAATAGCCGTATTTCCTGTCGCGCAGCTCGCGGTGATAGGCCTCGATGCCGTGCATCCAGACGAACACCGTCGAGCCGGGGCTGGCGTCGCCATGATGCTCGGAAAGGTGCAGCAACATTCCGGCGCGCGACATCTGCATGTAGAGCGGCATCGTCGGATGGTAACGATGTTCCCAATCGACCTTGAAGCCGAGGAAATCGCGGTAGAACTCCAGCGCCTTCGCGACATCGAAGATGCGCAGGATCGGGATCACCTGGTCGAAGCGGATCGCCTCCGACTTCGATCTCTCCTCGCCCGAGGCCTCGATGCGGGCTGCGAGGACGTTCCAGTCGTCGAACCCGAATTGCCGGGCGACGATCTCGAGCGTTTCACTATGGGAGAGTTCGACCTTGCGCTCGGCCAGCGCGGCGCGGAGCGCCTTGGCCATGGGCTTGGCATCGCGAAAATCGCGCATGGATACCTGTCCTTTGCCTGTCGGCGAACGCAGTCACATCAGTGCTTGCATTGCTGAGGCGTTCGCCTGTTGCAAACGGATCAGGTTCGTCGGATCGGATACGTTCACCCTACCCCGAAGGGCGCAAGCGGCAGGCCGTATCAGCCTGCCGCCATTCTTAGCGGACGCGGGTTTCGCGTCAATCAGTCGATGAGCTTGTAGGCGGGGACCGTCAGGAAGGCCTCGAAGGTCTTGGCGGTCGAGAGCTTGGCGAAGAGGTCGATCGCCTCCGGGAAACGGCCGGCGGCGTAGTTATCCGGGCCGACCTCGCCCTTCACGACTTCCATCTCCTCGGCCAGCGCGCGGCGGAAGAGCTCTTCCGTCACCTTCTGGCCGTCTTCCAGCGTTGCCTCGAAGTTCAGCTGCTGCCAGATCTGCGCGCGGCTGATCTCGGCGGTCGCCGCGTCTTCCATCAGGTTGTAGATCGGCACCGCGCCGCGGCCGCGCAGCCACGCCTCGATGTACTGGACGCCGACGCGGATGTTGTGGCGGAGGCCCTCTTCCGTGCGCGTGCCCTCGTGGATCGCGAGCATGTCCTTCTGGCCGAACGAGACTTCCTCGCGCAGCTTGCCGAGCTGGTTCGGCGTCGGCATCAGGCGGTCGAAGACCTCCATGGCGACCGGCACGAGATCCGGATGCGCGACCCAGGTGCCGTCATGACCGGCATTGGCCTCGCGCTCCTTGTCGGCCTTGACGCGGGCGAAGGCGGCGGCGTTCGCTTCCGGATTGTTCTTGACCGGGATCTGCGCCGCCATGCCGCCCATGGCGAAGGCGCCGCGGCGGTGGCAGGTCTTGATCAAGAGCTCCGAATAGGCGAGCAGGAACGCCTTGCCCATGACGACCTGGCCGCGATCCGGCAGCAGGTAGTCGCGATTGTTGCGCAGCGTCTTGATGAACGAGAAGATGTAGTCCCAGCGGCCGCAATTGAGGCCAGCCATGTGGTCCTTCAGCTCGTAGATGATCTCGTCCATCTCGAAGGCGGCCGGCAGCGTCTCGATCAGCACCGTCGCCTTGATCGTGCCGTGCTTGAGGCCGAGCGCCTCCTCGGCATAGGTGAAGACCTCGTCCCAGAGGCGCGCCTCCAGATGGCTCTCGGTCTTGGGCAGGTAGAAATACGGGCCCGAGCCCTGCGCCAGCGCGGCCTTGGCGTTGTGGAAGACGTAGAGGCCGAAATCGACCAGCGAGCCCGACGCGTCCTTGCCGTCGAAGGTGATGTGGCGCTCGGGCAGGTGCCAGCCGCGCGGACGGATGATCAGCACGGCCGGGTTGGCGCCGAGCTTGTATTCCTTGCCGCGCGGATCGGTGAAGTCGATCTTGTTAGCCCAGCGGTCCTTCAGATTGATCTGGCCCTCGACCATGTTGGCCCAGACCGGCGAGGAGGCATCCTCGAAGTCCGCCATGAAGACCTTCGCGCCGGAGTTGAGCGCGTTGACGATCATCTTGCGGTCGACCGGACCGGTGATCTCGACGCGGCGGTCCTGCAGGTCAGCCGGGATCGGCGCCACCTTCCAGTCGCCCTCGCGGATCGCCTTGGTCTCGGGCAGGAAGTCCGGCAGGCCGCCCTTGTCGAAGAAGACCTGGCGCTCGTTGCGGAACTCGAGCAGCGCGCGGCGCTTCGCATCGAAGCGGCCATGCAGCTCGGCGACGAAGGCGAGCGCTTCAGGCGTCAGGATCTCGTCGAAGCGCGGCCCGATGGCGCCCTTGACGACAAGGCGTTCAGCGTTGGTGGCGGACATGATCTCTCCTCGGGTGACAGGTCGGCGCGGACTATGCCACGCCGCCGTCTTCAACTGAACATGCGGGAACAGGGCAGAACTTTTTCCAAACAGGAACAAGTCAGCCTATTGCGCGCGGTAGCGCTCGATCCTTTCGGCGAAGTCGCGCGCCGCTTGGGCCGGGTCTTCCGCCGCCATGATCGCCGAAACGACGGAGACGCCATCCGCGCCGGCGGCCAGCGCCCGCTCGACATGCTCGGGCTTGATGCCGCCGATCGCGACCACCGGCAGCGGCGCCCGCGCGACGAGTTCGGCCAGCCCGTCGAAGCCGATCGGCGTCGAGGCGTTGGTCTTGGTGGGCGTCGCGAAAAGCGGGCCGATGCCGAGATAGTCGGCCGGGCCGAGATCGCCGCCGGCAACCTGCGCGAAGGTCGAGGTCGAGAGCCCGAGGATGCGATCCGGCCCGATCAGCGCCCGCACTTTGTCGGTCGGCATGTCGCTCTGGCCGACATGCACGCCCTCCGCGCCGACGGCGAGCGCGACGTCGACCCGGTCATTGATGATGAGCGGAATGCCATGCGGCCTCAGCACCCCGAGCAGCGCCTCGGCGGTCGCGATCAGCGAGCGCGTCGAGGCGTCGGGGTCGCGCAGCTGCACCAAGGTGACGCCGCCTGAAATCGCCTGCCGCACCGTCTCGACAACCCCGCGCGGGCCCGCGAGCCGCGCATCGGTGATCAGATAGAGCGAAAGGTCGAACGGAATGGCCATTACGCTTCCTCAATGAGAGTGATCGACGCATTGGCGGCGATCATAGCCGCATCGGCGGCGTGAAGCGCGTCGCAAAGCTCCGCAGGCAGATGCCCGGGGCCGTTGACGCGCGACGCGGCGACCGCACCGGCCGCGCCATAGACGGCGAGCGCCGCCACAGCCGCCTCGAAGGGCGGGCGGACGGCCGCGAAGGCCGCCACGGTGGCGGAGAGCGCGCAGCCGAGCGC
>JAEWAD010000059.1 GCA_023391905.1 Pseudomonadota bacterium
CGCTGCGCCGCCATTGGACCTCTTTCGACCCCCCCGCTCCCCGCCAGCCCGGGCACGCGCAGCGCGACCCGGGATCCATGCAGCCGCCGGCGGCCGGCGGTTGCATGGATCCTCGCCTTCGCGGGGATGACGGCGGCGGCTAGGCCGCCTCCGTGCGCCGTGCCGTCTCCCAGGCGGCGACCAGGGCTGCGAAGCGGTTCGCCATGTCGGTGACCGCCGCCTCGTCGTCGATTTTTCCCGAAAACCATTTTTCGGCGGCGTCCGCGAAGATGGTGCGGCCAACCGCAAAACCCTTGACCAGCGGCGTCGCGGCGGCGGCGCGGAAGGCGGCGACGAGTTCCGCCTCCGGCGCCTCCAATCCGAGCAGCACGATACCGCGGCAGAGAGGGTCGTTCTCCGTGATCACCATTTCGATGGCGCGCCAGGCGGCGACGCTTGTCTGCGGCTCCAGCTTCCACCAGTCGGGCTTGATGCCGAGGGCATAGAGGCGGGCGAGGATCGAGGCGACCGTGTCGTCGCCGAGCGGGCCGTGCTTGCCGGCGATGATCTCGATCAGCAGTTCGCGGCCGACCGTGCGCGCCGCGTCGGCGACGCGCAGCAATTCGCGCTCCTGCCGCGCCTTCAGCTCGTCGCTGTCGTCCGGATGGTAGAAGCAGAGGCACTTGACGGTATGGCCGATCGGCCATTCGGCGAGATGGCTGCCGAGATCGGGCAGATGGTCGAAGTCGAGCGGGCGCGAGCCCGGCTTCTCGACCGGACGGCCGATCCAGAAACCCTGCTCGGCGGCGCGCGGAAACGCTTTCTGGCCATAGGTCGTGTCGAGCAGCATGCCGAAGCCGGGCCGCCCCTTCGCGACGCGGGCGGCGGCTTCGACGGCGAGCGCCTTCAGGCTAGCGATCCTTTCACGTGGCGCCTGGAGCTTGTCGGCGACCGCCTCGAGCTGGGCGCGATGGTCGATCGCCAGCGCCATCAGTTGCTCGGGCTGGGCCCGGCGCGTCGTCGCCCAGTGCAGATGGTTGAGCGCGGCGTCCTTGCGCAGTGCCCTGTGCGGGCTGCCATGCGCAAGGAACCAGGAAAGCTCGGTCCAGCTCGGATATTCCGGTGCGCAGAGCAGGCGCGAGACGGCGAAGGCGCCGCAGGCGTTCGCCCAGGTGGCGCAGGTGGCGAGCGGCTCGCCCTTGAGCCAACCGCGCAGGAAGCCGGACATGAAGGCGTCGCCAGCGCCGAGCACGTTGTAGATCTCGATCGGGAAGCCCTCGCCGACGATGCCAGCCTCGAGGTCGTCGGAGATCGCACCGTCATAGACGATGCAGCCCATCGCGCCGCGCTTCAGCACGAGGGTGGCGGCGGAGACGGCGCGGATCGCCTTCAGCGCGCCGAGCACGGCGTCGGCGCCCGACGCGATCCGGATCTCCTCCTCGGTGCCGACGATCAGGTCGCAATCGGGTAGGATGGATTTCAGCCGCTCGGAGACGTGGTCCGACTTCACATAGCGCGCGAAGCCGTCGCCATGGCCGGCGAGGCCCCAGAGGTTGGGGCGATAGTCGATGTCGAACACGACCTTGCCGCCAGCCGCCTTGGCGAGGCGGATCGCCTTCCGCTGCGCCGCGTCGCTGTTCTCTCGTGAAAAATGCGTGCCGGTGACGACGATCGACGCTGTCGAGGCGATGAACTCGGGATCGATGTCGGCCTCCGACAGCGCCATGTCGGCGCAGTCGGTGCGGTAGAAGATCATCGGCGAGACGCCCTCGTCCTCGACCGCCAGCAGCACCAGGGCGGTCAAGCGGTCGGGGTCGGTGGCGATGCCTCGGGTGTCGACGCCCTCGCGCTGCATCTGCTCGCGGATGAAGCGGCCCATCTGCTCGTCGCCGACGCGGGTGATCACCGCCGACTTCAGGCCGAGCCGCGCCGTGCCGATGGCGATGTTGGAGGGACAGCCGCCGACCGACTTGGCGAAGGAGGTGATGTCCTCGAGCCGGGAAAAAATCTGCTGGCCGTAGAGGTCGACGGATGATCGTCCGATGGTGATCACGTCGAGCGTCCGGGCCGCAGTGCCGGCGCGCGGGACTTCGGTCATCGCATGCTCCGTCTCAGGTTAACGAAGGGGTGACACGCCGTTAACGCGCGGCGGCACCGGCCATCTTCAAAACCGAGTGAAACAAAAATTCTGCGATTTCGTCAATATGGAATGTGTGGATCATTCACCGCGACGGGCTTCGGCGACGGCGACGGTCAGCGTCATGGCGAGCGCCATCGAGGCCGAGAGCGAGCGGAAACCCTCGTAGTCGGCCTCGACCACCTCGAACCAGACGCCGAGCTTGGGGATCAGCGGGCTGAACGGGCTGTCGGTGATGACGACGAGCGGCGTGCCGCCCTCGTTGATCTGGCGCGCATAATTGAGCGTCGCCGAGGCGTAGGGGGTGAAGGAGATGGCGATGGCGGCGTCGCGCGAGGTGGCGAAGGACAGCGTCTCCGGGTCGTTGCCCTGGGCCGAGCCGACCAGGATCGACTTCACGCCGAGTTTGCCGAAGGCGTAGCTCATATAGGACGTGACGGGATAGGAGCGGCGCTGGCCGATCAGGTAGATCGTCTCGGCCCTGGCGAGCATCGCCGCCGCCTCGTCGATCTGCGCGACCTGGACGCGCTCGCGCAGCGAGCCGACGGAGCGCTCGGCCGCCTTGCAGAAGCCGGCGAACAGGGTCGCCGACTTGCTGTCGCCGGCGACATGCGAGCGCAGCGACGACAGTCGCTCCGAGTAGTTCGAGGTGCGATCCCTGAGGCGGTCCTGGAAGACCGCCTGCAGGTCGGAAAAACCTTGGTAGCCAAAGGCTTGTGCGAAGCGGACGAGGGTCGAGGGCTGGACTTCCGCCTTCTCTGCGATGCTGGCCGCGGTGCCGAAGGCGACATCGTCCGGATTGGCGACGGCGTAGATCGCCACCTGCGCCAGGCGCTTCGGCAGCGTGTCCTTGCGGCTCACCATCAGGTTGCGCAGGCTCCAGAAGTCGCGGGGCGGCAAGGCGTCGTTGTCGTCAAGGGTCATCATCGCGGGCCTTTCCAGCGCATTTGGCGCAGCTTTCCCCCACTCCGAGCGGAAAATCAACACTTGACGCAATTGGGTCGTGGTGGAATGAATGTTCCGGCATCTGTTTCGGAATTCGTTTTGTTCCGTGTTTTGATGCGTCCAGATCCCGAAAACGTAAGCCTACGGAACAAAAACACGCCGGATCTCGCACCAATGGTTCATTCTGGGAGGAATGTCATGAAGTGGAAGCTCAGGGCAATGCTCGCCGCGACGGCACTGGCCGCCTCGGCGGTCGCCGCGCATGCCGACATCATCGTCGTTACCCATGGCCAGGCCTCGGACCCGTTCTGGTCCGTCGTCAAGAACGGTGTTGCCGAAGCCGGCAAGGACCTCGGCGTGAAGGTCGACTACCGCGCGCCGGAGACCTTCGACATGGTCGCCATGGCGCAGCTGATCGACGCCGCCGTCAACCAGAAGCCCGAGGGTATCGTCGTCTCGATCCCCGATGGCGACGCGCTCGGACCCTCGATCCAGAAGGCGGTCGCCGCCGGCATTCCCGTCATCTCGATGAATTCCGGCTCCGACGTCTCGAAGAAGCTCGGCGCGCTG
>JAEWAD010000071.1 GCA_023391905.1 Pseudomonadota bacterium
CTTCTGGGCGAACTCGTCTATCCGCCGATCACGGTGATCGACCGCGACATGGTCGAGGTCGGCCGGCAGGCGGCAGGCCTGCTGATCGAGCGGTTGAAGGGGCTCGACATGCCGCCGCGCCGCATCATGCTCGGCAGCAGCGTCATCCTGCGCAGCTCCATGGCGGCGCCGCGCCAGCGCTGATCCGACCCAATGCACGCGCGCGCCGCGTGAGCCGCATCGCTATGCAACGATTGCGGGCGCTGACTGTTGTTCCACCGTCGTATCCTTTACCGCGCCGGAGCCAGTCGCTTGATTCCGCCTGTCCTGCATATGATTTGCCCGACCGGGCATCCGCCGAGCCACGAGGAGCCGGCGACGCGAAGTTGGCTGCAACACAATCCGGGCTTGACGCTCAAGCTCTGGACGGAGCGGGACCTCCTGTCGTTCCTCGATGCCCACTATCCCGGGTTTCTCCGGATCTATTGCGGCTATGGCCGGCCGGAATTGCGCCGGGGAGCCGTGCGCTATTTCCTGCTCGATCATTTCGGTGGCGTCTTCGCGGATTTCGGCTCGGCCTGCGTCGCGCCCTTCGATCCGATCATGGCGGAGACGCGCGTGGTGCTCTGCCACGATCGCGCCGAAACGGGGGGCGGAGAGGCGCGGATCTACACCGGGACCATGGCCGGTCCGGCGGGGCATCCGTTCTGGCGGCAGGTGCAGCAGCGCCTGGCGGGGCCGGAAGGGGCTCTCGCTTCGTTGCGCGACTTCGGGGGCGGCTTCCTGGACGAAGCCGTGGCCGACGATCCGGATCCTGCCGGCGTCGTCGTGCGGGACGCCAGCCTGTTCGCGACGAGGGCCGACGACGCCGGCACCGAGGCGCCGAGGCTTTCCGTGCGGCCGCCGTCCCGAAACCCGCGGCGACGCCGACTGCAGGGCGTCCTGAACGAGCTGCGGCGGCGCTTCTATCTGGCCCGTCACAAGCTGACCCGCGGCCCGACCGTGCCAGAGGCGGTCCAGCGCGCGCGTGTCGACCGAGCGGCGGTGAAGCGTCCTGCTTCAGCCGGCGATGCGCTGGTGATCCTGGTGCCGATGCGCGATGCGGCGGAGCATATCGAGCCGTTTCTCGACGCGATCGCGCGACTCGACTATCCGAAGCATCGCATCAAGCTCGCCTTCTGCGAGGGGGACAGCCAGGACGGCAGCTGGGAACGGATCCAGGCCGCGGCGGAACGGATTCGCCCCTATTATCGCGACGTCGTGCTGACGCAGAAGCACATCCGGCTCGAGATCGATCGTTCGGCGCGAACGCTGCCGGGATTGCAGAGGCGGCGCCGTTCGGCGCTGGCGAGGGTGCGCAACCACCTGATCGACGCCGCCGTCGACGAGACGGACGACTGGGCGCTCTGGATCGACATCGACGTCTGGCGGTTCCAGCCGGACGTCGTGTCCCGCCTGCGCGCCACGGGCCATCGCATCGTCGTGCCCAATTGCGTGATCACGCCGGGCGGCCGGAGCTTCGACCTGAACAGCTTCGTTGCCTGCCACCGGGATGACTACCGCTATTATCGGGCCATGCGCGACGGGCTGCATCAGCCCCGGCTCGACGGTCCGGATCGGCTCTATCTCAGTGATTTCACGCATTGCGACGCCGTCGCCCTCGACGCGGTCGGCGGCACCATGCTGCTGGTCGACGCGGCGCTGCATCGCGGCGGGCTGCGTTTTCCCGAGATGCCCTACGCGAATCTCGTCGAGACCGAGGGGTTCGGTCATCTCGCGCGCGACGTCGGCGTGCAGGCGGTCGGCCTTCCCCGGCTCGAGATCCAGCACGTCCCCTGGTGAAGCCGTTCTCCGCCGCCTGAAATGAAGAAGCCCGGGCGATGCGTCGGCATCGTCCGGGCTTTTGTCTTGCCTTCCGGAGCCGTGGATCAGGCCGGCTCGTGCTTGGCCTCGACCGCAGGATTGGCCGGGGCCGCCACCTTCTTGTCCTTGCCGCCGCCGATCAGCTTGTAGAACAGCGGGATGAAGAAGATGGCGATGAAGGTCGCCGCCAGCATGCCGCCGATCACGCCCGTGCCGATCGAGTGACGGCTGGCCGAACCGGCGCCGGTGGAGATCGCCAGCGGCACCACGCCCAGGATGAAGGCGAGCGAGGTCATGACGATCGGGCGGAAGCGCAGGCGCGCCGCCTCGAGCGCCGCGTCGAAGGCGCTCATGCCTTCCTCGCGCTTGATCACCGCGAACTCGACGATCAGGATCGCGTTTTTCGCGGCGAGGCCGATCAGCGTCACCAGGCCGATCTGGAAGTACACGTCGTTGCTCAGCCCGCGCAGCCAGATGGCCAGGAACGCGCCGAACAGGGCGAACGGTACCGCCAGGATGACGGCGAAGGGCAGCGACCAGCGCTCATACTGGGCGGCGAGGATCAGGAACACCATGATGATGCCGAAGATCAGCGCCTGCGAGCCCGTGCCGCCGGTGGCGATTTCCTGGTAGGCGGAGCCCGTCCAGGCAACCGTGTAGTCGGCCGGCAGCGCTTCCGCCGCGACCTCGCGGATGGCGGCGAGCGCCTGGCCCGACGAATAGCCGGGGGCCGGGTTGCCCATCACCTTGGCGGCCGGGAAGTTGTTGAACCGCTCCAGCAGGTCGGGGCCGATGATGCGCTCGACGGTAACGAGCGTGTCCATCGGGATCATGTTGCCGCTGTCGGCGCGGACGAAGACCTGCCTCAGGTCGTCCGTCTTCTCGCGGAAGTTCGCCTCCGACTGCAGCTTGACCTGGAAATTGCGGCCATAGAGCGTGAAGTCGTTGACGTAGAGGCTGCCGAACGTCGCCTGCATCGTGGCGAAGATCGAGGTCAGCGGCACGCCGAGCGCCTTGGCCTTGTCGCGGTCGACGTTGAACTTGTACTGCGGCACGTTGGTCGACAGCGTGGTGCGGACGCCGGCGAGCTCCGGCCGCATGGCCGCCGCGTCGACGAGCGCCTGGGTGGCCACGACGAGCTTGTCGGTGCCCGAGCCGCCGCGGTCCTGGATGTAGAGCTCGAAGCCGCCGGTCGTGCTGAGGCCCTGGATCGGCGGCGGGTTGAAGGCCAACACCATGCCGTCCTGGATGCCGGCGTTCACGCCGATGATCTGGCCAGGCATGGCGCGGGCGTCGAGTTCGGGCGATTTCCGCTCGGACCAGTCCTTCAGCTTGATGAAGCCGGCGCCGGCGCTGGGCGACTGCGAGCCGGCCAGCAGGTCGAAGCCCGAGAAGGCGAGCATGCTCTCGACAGCCGGAAGCTTCGAGACGTTCTCGTTCACCGTCGACATGACCTCGGCGGTGCGCGTCAGCGCCGCGGCCGGCGGCAGGATGCCGACGACCATCAGCACGCCCTGGTCCTCGTCCGGCACGAGCGCGCCGGGGATTTTCATGGCGAGATGGACGGTGGCGCCGATCAGGACCGCGAACAGGGCGATCGCGACGAAGGCGCGCTTCAGGAAGAAGCGGACGCCGGCGGCGTAGCCGTCCGTGATCTTGTCGAACGCACGGTTGAACCAGCGGAACGGTGCCCAGGGCTCGTGATGTCCCGGCTTCAGGATGGCGGCGCAGAGCGCCGGCGTCAGCGTCAGGGCGACGATGCCGGAGATGGTCACCGAAACGGCGATGGTGATGGCGAACTGCCGGTACATTTCGCCCGCGAGGCCGCCCATGAAGGCGACGGGCACGAACACCGAGACGAGCACCAGCACGATGGCGATGACGGGGCCCGTCACTTCGCTCATCGCCTTGATGGTCGCTTCGCGCGGCGGCAGCTTCTCCGTCGTCATGATGCGCTCGACGTTCTCGAGCACGACGATGGCGTCGTCGACGACGATACCGATCGCCAGCACCAGGCCGAACAGGGTCAGGAGGTTGATCGAGAAGCCGAGCAGATACATGCCGGCGAAGGTGCCGAGGATCGAGACCGGCACCGCGATCAGCGGGATGAGCGTCGCTCGCCAGTTCTGCAGGAACACGAAGACGACGACGACGACGAGGATCAGCGCCTCGATGAAGGTCTTGATCACCTCGTGGATCGACTGATCCACGAACAGCGTCGTGTCGTACGGAATCGAGTAGCTGACGCCTTCCGGCATCCGGGTGGCGATTTCGTCCAGCTTGGCCTCGACCAGCGCGATCGTGTTGAGCGCGTTGGCGCCCGGCTGGAGATAGATGCCGATCGGAACGGTGGGCTGACCCTTGAGGATGGCCTTGAAGCCATAGTCCTGGGCGCCGAGATCGATCCGCGCGACGTCGCGCAGGCGCAGGGTCGCGCCGTTCGGATCGGAACGCAGGATGATGTTGCCGAAGGCCTCGGGGTTGGGCAGTCGGCCATCCGTCGTGACGGCGTAGGAGAAGACGAGCTGGCCCTCGGTCGGCGGATCACCGACGCGGCCGGCGGCGTATTGCTGGTTCTGCTCGCGGATGGCCGTGGCGACGTCGTCGGTCGTCAGGCCGAACTGCGCCAGCTTGTCGGGCCGGAGCCAGACGCGCATGGCGTAGTTTTCGCGGCTGAACAGGTTCGCCTGGCCGACGCCGGGTATGCGCTTCAGCTCGTCGATGACGTTCAAAAGCGCGTAGTTGGCGAGATAGACGGAATCGTATTGCGGATTGTCCGAGGCCAGAGCGACGACCGCCAGGATCGAGCTCGACTGCTTGTTGACCGTGACGCCGAGACGCTGAACCTCCGTCGGAAGCGCCGACACGGCGCGCTGCACGCGGTTGTTGACGTTGATGGTCGCCTGGTCGGCGTCGGTGCCGGTCGCGAAGGTCACGGTCAGCTGCATCGAGCCGGAGCTCGAATTGACCGACTGCATGTAGAGCATGTCCTCGACGCCGTTGATCTGCTCTTCAAGCGGCGCGGCGACGGTCTGCGTCAGCACTTCGGCGCTGGCGCCGGGATAGGTTGCGCTGACGACCACCTGGGGCGGCGTCAGCTCGGGATACTGGGCGATCGGCAGCACGCGCATGGCGAGGAGGCCCGCCAGCACGATGACGATCGAGATGACGGCCGCGAAGACGGGCCTGTCGACGAAGAAGCGGTTCATTACGGCTGCGCCTGCTCGTTCTGGGCCGTCGCCTTGCTCGGCGCGACCGGGGCGCCGGCGCGCACCTTGATGACGCCGGAGGTGACGATCTGGTCGCCGGCCTTCAGGCCTTCGAGAGCGACCCAGCCGCCTTCGACCGCCTGGCCGAGCTTGATGGGGGTGATCGCGGCGACGTTCTCGGCGTCGACCGTGTAGACGAAGGTGCCCTGCGGCCCCTGCATCACGGCGATCTCGGGAACGACGATGGCGGAATCGAGCTTCGCGCCGGAAAGGGTGATGCGGACGAACTGGCCGGGGATCAGCGCGAAGTCCGGATTGTCGAAGACGGCGCGCGAGCGGATCGTGCCGGTCTGCACGTCGATGCTGGCCGAGGTGAAGTCGATCTCGCCGGTCCGGTCGTACTTGCTGCCGTCGCCGAAGGCGAGGCTGGCCGTCAGCTTGCCTTCGTTGTCGGCCTTTTTGCCGCTGGCGATCTGGCGCATCGCCGTGGCGTTGGCGTCGGCGACGGAGAAGTTGACATAGACCGGGTCGAGCTGGGTGATCGTCGTCAGCAGGCTGTCGGCGGAGCCGACGCCGACGAGGCTGCCTTCCGGCACGACGTCGAGGCTGGTGACGCCGTCGATCGGCGCGCGGACAGTCGCGTAGTCGAGGTTGATCTGGGCGGATTTGAGCTGCGCCTTGGCGGCGGCAACCGCGGCCTCGGCAAGCTCGACCGCGGAGACGGCGTCATCGCGGCTCTTCGCCGAGCCGACCTTGCGCTCGAAAAGCTCGACGGCGCGGGTCTGGTCGCGCGTGGCCTGAGCCAGCTGTGCCTCGGCCGTCTGCACCTGGGCCTTGGCCTTGGCGACCTCGGCCTCGTAGGTGGTCGGGTCGACGCGGAACAGCACGTCACCGGCGTTGACGCGAGCGCCCTCGACATAGGCGCGCTCCTGCAGGATGCCGCCGACCTGGGCGCGAACCTGCACCTCGCGGAACGCGGAGATCCGTCCGGCGTAGGTGAAGCTCAGCGGCACTTCGCGTTCGGCCATCGTCATGATCTCGACGGCTGGCGGCGGAGGCGCGGCTGGGGCCTGGGCGGAGGCCGCGACCGGCAGGGCGACGAGGCTGACGCCGAGCAGGAGAGCGGATAGGGTCGAACGGGCGACGAAGGGCAATCGCATATTATTGCACCGCAAAATGACTGGAGTCTGGACCTATTGCATCACAGCATATATACAGACAGTGTTGTATGTAAAGGGGAGTTCTGCCGTGCGCCGAACAAAATCCGAGTCTGAGGAAACTCGGCAACGCATCCTGGATGCCGCCGAAACCGTCTTTCTCGATATCGGTGTCTCGCGTGCCTCGCTCGATCGCATCGCCACCGAGGCCGGTGTGACGCGGGGGGCGATCTATTGGCATTTCGCCAATAAGCAGGAGCTGTTCTCCGCGATGATCGAGCGTGTGCACGGCCTGCACCAGGCCGTGCTCACGCGCAGCCTTCTGGGCGCTTCAGACCCGTTGCAGGGCGTGCTCGACTGGGCGCTCGACGTCATTGAGCTGTTCGCCGCCGAGACGCACACGCGTCAGGTCTACCGGATCATCGTTACGCGCTGCGAATATGTCGGCGAGATGCAGGATGCGCTCGAATGGCAGAGCGACCTGCATGAGCGCATGGCGACCAATTTCCAGAACGCTTTCGAGGCGGCGGCCGCGGCGAAGCAGCTGGCGCCCGACTGGAGCGTGAAGTCGGCCGCGACCACTCTGGAGTGCTTCATGTCCGGCATGCTGCACAATTGGCTGCGTTACGATTTCGATGCCGAGGTCGCCGAGACGCTGCGGGCGGGGCTGCGGAGTCTGGTCGGGAGTTTTCGAGTCCGCGAGGTAGCGTCTGCCGACGCCTGATCCCATGCTGTCGACGATGCACGTCTGGCGTGTCTCGCTCTTGTTGACGTAAGGGAACGTGCAGGATAGTTTGAATTTCAGACTATCTTGGGTCGGCGTTTCAGGATCCTTATCGTAGCGGGGAGTCGCGTCGTATCGGCTGTCGGTACAGGGGCCGTTTCAGCAGGCAGATCTCGGATTTTCCCAGACAAAGATCCCAATTGGCTGTCTCGCGGCTTCGATAGGCCGTGGAGCCGCATGACATATCGTTGGCGCGGAAGCCGCCATGGCGATCGCGCGGGCTAGCTGCCCAGGAGCGTGCGGGCGATGACCCACCAGAGCAGGATGCTGAGGACGATCAGGCCGACATAGACGGCGGCGCGCAGGAGCGCCCTTCGAATAAGGCCGGTGTCGCCCGCCTCCGCCTCACGGCCGCGCGCTTCGGAGGATTTCTGCCCGAAGGCCGGCTTGTCGACGGTCATCCTGCGCATTCCGGAAATGAGGGCGATTCGGACGCAATTTCAGACGGATATCCACACTGAGGCGTTGGTCGGGGGACTTGTCAATTCATCTCTGTGCAGGGGGAGCGCAAGATGAAATCACCGTCAGTTCACGTCATGCCCGAGGCCGGCGAGGTCGGTGTCGACAGCGATGCCTCACTCGTTGCCATACCGCGCGGCTACCCGCTGAAGCGGAGCATCGACGTCGTCGGCGCCGCTTCCATTCTGGTCCTGCTGCTGCCGGTCGTGGCGCTGATCGCGCTGCTGATCGCGGTGGAGGGCTGGCCCGTCTTCTACGTCGCGCCGCGGCGCGGTGTCGGCGGACGCATGTTCCGGATGTACAAGTTCAGGACCATGGTGCCCGGCGCCGATGCACTGCTGGAAGCCCAGCTCGAACGCGATCATGATGCCCTGGCGCGCTTTCGCCGTTGCTACAAGATCGAGCGCGATCCCCGAGTCACGTGGATCGGCCGCTTCCTGCGTCGGTTCAGCCTGGACGAACTCCCGCAGCTGCTGAACGTGTTGCGCGGCGAGATGAGCCTGGTCGGTCCGAGGCCGCGTATCGAGCGCGAATTCGCCGAGGAAGCCGCGCGGGGGAATGCGCTGTTCGAGGCCTATTACCTCTGCCGGCCGGGCATGACCGGCCTCTGGCAGGTATCCGGCCGCTCGGGCACGGAATACCAGACACGTCTCCGGCTTGATGCCGACTATGCCCGCGACATCAGCCTCAGGGGCGATCTCGTGATCCTTGCGCGGACCGTTCCCGTCGCGCTGGTCGGAACCGGCGCCTATTGAACGGCCGGCGCGGTGGCGAGCAGGCGGCGATAGAGCCGCGCGTGGGCCTCGGCGTTGATGCTTCGCAGATAGCGCGTGGCGACGAGCCGACGGCCGTTGGCGGCTAGGCGGGCGAGGCGCGCCGGATCGCCGAGCAATTCCCGGATCGCCGCCGCGTATCGGTCGGCGGAGAAGCCGTCGATCAGGCAGGCGTCGACCCCGTCGGTCAGGAGCTCGCTCGTGCCGTCGACCTTCGAGGCCAGCACGGGCAGGCCGAGATGCAGCGCCTCGAGCGGCGCGATCGGCAAACCCTCCCAGAGCGACGGCAGCACGAGGAGCCGCGCGGCCTGAAGGGCGGCGAGGATGTCGCGCCGCGGCCGCGCGCCGATATGGGTGATGGCGTCGCGCGCCGGGCTGCTGGCGATCCGCGCCTGGAGCGCCGCCTCCAGCGGGCCGCCGCTGATCATCAGCAGCGTCAGGCCCGAGCCGGTCAGCCTTTCCATGATCTCGACCATGAAGAGCGGGTTCTTCTGCGGATGCGCCCGACCGGCGAAGATCAGGTCGAAGCGCGCTTCGGCCGGGGGAAGCGCGACAAAATCGGCGGGGTCGATGCCGTTCGGGATCACCCGGCCCCTGGCGTCGTCGCGGGCAAGGATGGCCTCGCGGTCGGCGCGGGCGCGATCGGCTTCCGAGACGAAGATCACCGCATCGGCCCGCTGCGCGATGCGTCGCTCCGCCGCTCGCCCGAGCCAGCGCCATGGTAGCGTCTTGTTAGCGTGGTGGTAGCCATGCACGGTGTAGGCGAGCGGTCCGACATCTCCTCGTCCCCGCTTCGTCAGCGGAAGCGCCGCGCGGGCGCCGTGGGCGTGGATGAGGTCGGGTCGGATCCGCGCGATCAGCCGGTGCAGGCGACCGGGCAGGCGCGGGTCGAGCCGGGCGGTGAAGAAGTCGAGCGTGGCGACCGGGATGCCGGCCGACGCCGCGCTGGTGGCCAGCGGCGATCCCGGCTGCGTCAGCAGCGTCGGCTCGAAGGCGCCGGAGCGCTTCAGGTCCTCGCAGAGGCCGAGCACGGCGGTGGCGCCGCCGCCGGCGCTGCCGTCCGGGAGGATCTGCAGGATGCGGGGCGGGCTCATGGCGCGAGCTCGGCCCGGGCGAGGGCGCGGCGGAGGGCGGTCGCGCGCAGGGCGAGCAGCAGGGTCGCCGTCGCCAGCATGGAGAAGGCCGCGCCGAAAAGGCCGTAGGCCGTGATCAGCGTCAGCGCGAGCAGGGCCGAGGCGAGGGCCGTGCCGAGATTGATCAGCGCCAGCGTCCGGTCGCGACCAAGGCTGTAGAGCCCGTAGTTGAGCGCATCGGCGACGAGGCGGACCAGCATGGCGGCGAGCATCAGCGCCAGCAGGCGGCCGTCGACCGGCTCGTCGGTTCCGAGCAGGGCCGGCAAGAGGAGCATCGCCCCGACCTGCAGGACGAGCGCCAGGCCAAGCGCTGCGGCGAGGACGCCGGCGGCCATGCGCTGCAAGGCCCGTCGCCAGGCTGCCATGCCGCCGTCGCGCCGGGCGAGGACGAGGCCCGGCAGCGAGACCTGCAC
>JAEWAD010000103.1 GCA_023391905.1 Pseudomonadota bacterium
GCGCCGACCTGCGCCACATCCTCGAAGCCGGCGCGCGCGGCCAGCGCGGCCATGGCCGTGCCCTGCGGCAGCGCGATCAGCTTCTCCTTGCCGGCCTCGGCCAGGACGGCGCCACCCGCCGCTGCGATCGCCGGGCGGGGATCGCCGCTGATCGTGGTGACCGCGAACAGCTCCAGATCCGGCGGCGTCGGGTCGGCCAGTTCCGGCGCGATCACGAAGGAGGCATGGTCGGCCGGCCGGCCGGCAATCCGGATATAGGGCGAGAGCGCCATGATGCGGGGACCGGTCGAACGGCCGAGCGCCCGCCACCAGGCGCCCGCTTCCGCGGGCTGATCCGCAGAGACGAGGCCGAGATCGGTGCCGCTCTCGCGGATGTGGTTGATCGTCGCCGACGCGTCCGGCTGGCCATGCAGCGCGACGGTGAAGCCGAACAGGAAGCGGGCGGTGTCGCGCATCGCATCGCGCGCGACGCCCTGGTCGACCGCGACGTCGAATGGTGCCTGCATCCGCGTGAAGGTGGTGATGATCTCGCGCCAGATATGCTCGACCGTCCAGAGCGGCAGCGCGCCCTCGTGCCGCGCCACCAGGCGCCGCATCATGTCGGCCTCGCGACCAGGCCGGAACGCGGCGCCGGGACGGCTGGTGCCCTTGACCTTGATCAGCGTGCCGATCGCCATGCCGCGCTCGATCAGGCTGCGATGCATCTCGGCGTCGAGTTCGTCGATGGTCTGCCGAATGCGGGCGAGGGTCGCCGCGTCTGCTTCGGCCGCAGAAAGCTTGGTCTCGGTCGGGGCCATTGTCGGTCGGCTCTGGGCGGGAAATTCGAAGGCCGCGCCTGGCTGGCCGACGGCGGCCGATTCATAGGCAAGCGCCGGTGCAAAATCAAAGAAAACATTGCGGCCGGCCGGAGCCGCGGCCGCCTTCCCGATCACGCCGGAGGCGCGAGCGCCGGCCGGAAAGCCGGCTGCCGCCGGCGGCTCAGGCTGCGGGCGGGCAGGCCCTGATAGACCAGCTTGGTGGCCTCGACGATCTGCACGCCGCAAAAGCCGGGCCAGAGCACCGCCCCCGTCCGCTCCCAGCCGCGTCCGTTGCGGATCAGCAAGCGGCTGGAGAAGGGCGGCGCGAACAAGGCGCCGCTCCAGGCCGTCTCGCTGAAGTCGGTCTCGCGCAGCAGCGTCGAGAGCTGGCCGCGACTGAACGGCCGGCCATAGCCGAACGGCGTGTGCTCAACCCGCGCCCAGATGCCGCGCCGGTTCGGCACGACGGCGATCAGCTTGCCGCCCGGCACCAGCACCCGCCAAAGCTCGCGCAGAGTCTCGCGCGCGTTGCCCGCCGTCTCCAGGCAGTGGACGACGAGGATGCGATCGATCGACGAATCGGTCAGCGGCAATTCGTCCTCGATGACGAGCGCGGCCAGGTTGCCGCCGTCGGAGGGCCAGTTCATGACACCCTGCGCGGCGGGCATGAAATTGATCACGCGCTCGGCCTGCGGCAGGAAGGGGGTGAGATAAGGCGTCGCATAGCCGAGGCCGAGCACGCGATCACCCGCGACCCGCGGCCAAAGCGCCGCGAGGCGCGCTGCGATCAGCCCCTGCGCCACGCCGCCCAGGCGCTCCGCGTAGAAATTCGCGAGATCGAGCACGTCGGGCGTCAGCGTCCTGCCCTGTTCCAAGCGCGATCTCCTTGTCGATATATCAGCGCGACGATGTTAGGTAACGATCCGAAACGGCGCCACCCCCATCCTTGTGCCCATATCGGAGTTCGTCATGGCTCTCGCAATCTTCCAGTTCCCCTGCCTGTCCGACAATTACGGCGTGCTGATCCACGACGAGGCCACGGGCCGCACCGCGTCGATCGACGCGCCGGACGCCGCCGCCGTCACCGCCGCCCTCGCCGAGAAGGGCTGGACGCTGACCGAGATCCTGACCACGCACCACCACCCCGACCACACGGACGGCAATCTGGCGCTGAAGGCGGCGACGGGCTGCACCATCACCGGCCCCGACTACGAGGCCGACAAGATCCCAGGCATCGACCGCAAGCTGCGCGAGGGCGACGTCTACGACTTCGCCGGCCATCCGGTGCACGTCATCTGGACGCCGGGCCACACGCTCGGCCACATCGCCTACCACCTGCCGGAAGACGGCATCGCCTTTGCCGGCGACACCATGTTCGCGCTCGGCTGCGGCCGCGTCTTCGAGGGCACGCTGGAGCAGATGTGGCAGTCGCTCACGAAGCTCGCCGCGCTGCCGGACGAGACGGTCGTCTATTGCGGGCACGAGTACACCGAATCGAACCTGCGCTTCGCCCTCACGATCGACGGCAGCAACCCGGCGCTCATCGCCCGCGGCGAGGAGGTGAAGAAGCTCCGTGCCGCCGGCAAGCCGACCGTGCCGACGACGATCGCCGCCGAGAAGGCGACCAACCCCTATCTGCGCGCCGACGACCCGGCGGTCCGCGCCACGATGAACCTGCCCGACGCGCCGGCGGCCAAGGTGTTCGCGGCGATCCGCACCGCCAAGGACAACTTCAAGTGAGCTCGATCGCCGCCACGACGGCGGAGGAGATCATCCGCCTGCTGGAGCTCGAGCCCCATCCGGAAGGCGGGTTCTACCGGCGGACCTTCGAGGACGCGGCCGCCCCGGACGGGCGGCCAGCCTCGACGGCGATCTACTATCTGCTCGCCAGGGGCATGTCGTCGCACTGGCACCGCATCGATGCGATCGAGGTCTGGCACTATTATGCCGGGGCGCCGATCGCGCTGTCGCTGTCCGAGGATGGCCGCACCAGCGAAACCCACCGCCTCGGCCCCGATCTCGGGGCCGGAGAACGGCCGCAACTGGTCGTTCCGACCGGCTGGTGGCAGGCCGCCGTCAGCCTCGGCGACTGGACGCTGGTCGGCTGCACCGTGGCGCCCGGCTTCCGCTTCGAGGGCTTCGAGCTCGCCCCGCCGGATTGGGAGCCGCACGACCGGCGTGCATGACGCAAAGGAAGACGCGCCTCGGTCGTGGAGAAGGCGGAAAGCGGGAATCGCCAAATCGCCGATCGCTCGTTAAGGTGCTGTCGCCGTTGGGGCAGCGGCATGAAAACTCCGCAATTGAAGGCTAGGGGGAAGCACTGATGTCTCGTGGGGATAAGTCATGACGGCCCCGATCAAGAGCGTCCTCTTCGTCGACTACGACAGCCTCTATATGAGCCTTCGTGCCCGCGACCCCGGCATGGCGCGCCGCTTCGCCCTCCGCCCTGGCGTCTGGCTCGAGGCGATCGAGCAGGGCCTGCTGCTCGATCCGCGCGGCGATGAACCCGTCCGGCGCCGGATCCTGATGCGGCGCTGCTACGCCGATCCGAAGCTGCTCGGCAAGGCTCGCGCCGCCTTTACGGCGCAGGGCTTCCAGATCGTCGACTGCCCGCCCCTGCCCGGCCGCGAGCGCAATTCTGCCGAGATCCACATGGTCCTCGACACGGTCGACGCGCTGGCGCACCAGACCGGCTTCGAGGAGTTCATCCTGCTGTCGGCGGATTCCGACCTGACGCCGGTGATCTTCCGGCTGCGCTCCTACAACCGCGCCACGACCATCTATTCGACGCCGACCACGGCGGCGGGCTATCGCGCCATCGCCGACGGCGTGCTCGACGAGCAGGCGCTGATCGCCTTGCTGGCGCCGACCGCCGACGGCGAGGCGCCGGAGGCGAGCGAGGATTCCGACGAGGAGAGCGCGCAGGGCCGCGGCGGCAACGAGCGCGACGAGCTCGCCGGGCTTGCCCGCCGCATCCACCAGGCCACCAACGTGCCGCTGTTCTCGCCGCGCGGCTATCACGAGCTGTTCCACACGCTGACCCGCGAGGTCGCCGAGAACGGCTACCATTTCCAGACCACGGCCGAGAATGTCGCGGCGCGCCTGTCGGCCAATGGCCGCAACGCCTCGCGCCGGCAGATCGCCTTCATCGTCAAGGGCCTGGCGCTCAAGGGCCATGTCTTCTCGGCGAGCGACAGCCCGGTCAAGCTGGCCGAGGCCTTCAAGGAGCAGGTGCTCTATCTGGCCCGCGCCGCCGGCATCGAGATCGACGACGGCATGGAGGCGATGATCCGCGCCTGGATCGTCGGCCGCAACGTCGCGCTGCCTGCGGCGGCCCCCGTCGCGCTGATCGAGCCGCCGGCACCCGAGCGCGCGGCCGAGCGC
>JAEWAD010000160.1 GCA_023391905.1 Pseudomonadota bacterium
ATCTGCCGGTCGAGAACATCGAGCTCCTGTCGCGCTACGGCTCCGAGGATGCCGAGGCCGTGCTCGACAAGCTCGGCGGCGTCGCCTGGCAGGCGCGCAAGGCCAAGCTGAAGCAGCGCATCCGCGACATGGCCGGCCAGCTGATCAAGGTCGCGGCGGCGCGTGCCATGCGCCATGCCGAGCCGCTGGCGCCCGCCGACGGGCTCTATGACGAGTTCGCGGCCCGCTTCCCCTATGAGGAGACGGAAGACCAACTGGCGGCGATCGAGGCGGTCATCGCCGCTCTCGGCGCCGGCACGCCGATGGACCGCCTGATCTGCGGCGACGTCGGCTTCGGCAAGACGGAAGTGGCGCTGCGCGCCGCCTTCGTCGCCGTGATGAGCGGCAAGCAGGTGGCGGTCGTCGTGCCGACGACGCTGCTGTCGCGCCAGCATTTCAAGACCTTCTCGACCCGCTTCGCCGGTTTCCCGGTTCGCGTCGAGCAGGCGTCGCGGCTCGTCTCGACGAAGGACCTGGCCGAGACCAAGAAGGGTATCAAGGAAGGACAGGTCGACATCGTCGTCGGCACCCATGCGCTGCTCGGCAAGGGCATCGAGTTCCGGGATCTCGGCCTCTTGATCATCGACGAGGAGCAGCATTTCGGCGTCAAGCACAAGGAGCGGCTGAAGGAGCTCCGCGCCGACGTGCATGTGCTGACGCTCTCCGCGACGCCGATCCCGCGCACGCTGCAATTGGCGCTGACGGGCGTGCGCGAGCTGTCGCTGATCACCACGCCGCCGGTCGACCGCATGGCCGTCCGCACCTTCATCTCGCCCTTCGACGCGCTCGTCGTGCGCGAGGCGCTGCTGCGCGAGCGCTATCGCGGCGGCCAGAGCTTCTATGTCTGCCCGCGTCTTTCCGATCTCGCGGACCGCAAGGAGTTCCTCGAAAAATTCGTGCCGGAAGTGAAGGTCGCGATCGCGCATGGCCAGATGCCGCCGACCGAGCTCGAGGACATCATGACGGCGTTCTACGAGGGCGCCTATGACGTGCTGCTCTCGACGACGATCGTCGAATCCGGCCTCGATATCCCGACCGCCAACACGCTGATCGTGCACCGCGCCGACATGTTCGGCCTGGCGCAGCTCTACCAGCTGCGCGGCCGCGTCGGCCGCTCGAAGACGCGTGCCTATGCGCTCTTCACCGTGCCGGCCGAGAAGCGGCTGACGCCGATGGCGGATCGCCGCCTCAAGGTGCTGCAGTCACTCGACACGCTCGGCGCCGGCTTCCAGCTGGCGAGCCACGACCTCGACATCCGCGGCGCCGGCAACCTGCTCGGCGAGGAGCAGTCGGGTCACATCAAGGAAGTCGGTTACGAGCTCTACCAGCAGATGCTGGAGGAGGCGGTGGCGCAGCTGCGCGACGGCGGCGTCGACGAGCACGAGGCGGATGGCCGCTGGTCGCCGCAGATCACGGTCGGCACGCCGGTCATGCTGCCGGAGACCTATGTGCCGGATCTGCAGCTCCGTCTCTCGCTCTATCGCCGCCTCGGCGACCTGGAGGAGCCGGAGCAGATCGACGGTTTTGGCGCGGAGCTTATCGATCGTTTCGGGCCGCTGCCGGACGAGGTCGAGCATCTGCTCAAGATCGTCTACATCAAGGCGCTCTGCCGCAAGGCGAATGTCGAGAAGGTCGATGCCGGCCCGAAGGGCGTCGTCATCGGCTTCCGCAACTCGACCTTCGCCAACCCGGCCGGCCTGATCCGCTACATCGGCGAGCAGGGCAGCCTGGCCAAGGTGCGCCCCGATCAGAAGATCGTCCTGATCCGCGACTGGGAGAAGCCGGAGCAGCGCCTGAAGGGCACGGCGGTGATCCTGACGCAGCTCGCGCGCATGGCCGAGGAAGCCAACAAGAAGGCGGCGTGATCCGTCGGGCCCGAGCTCTCTTCACCTCTCCCACAGGGAGAGGGCGGAGCGAAGGGACGGGTGAGGGGATGCGATCTATCCGGTGAGGGCTCAACCCCTCACCCGCCGCACTTCATGCGGCGACCTCTCCCTCTGGGAGAGGTGAAGGAGCTTCGAAACCTGCGACGCTCACATGTCGAATACACTCGTCCCATGCCGGACTGCACGGCTGGCAGCGAGACCTGCCGATGGATGGATCCCGGATCTCCGCTGCGCTGCGTCCGGGATGACGGGGAGCTTGATGGCGAACCGGGAACCCGCGCGCCGACGCGGTTCGGCGATAGCCATTGTCCGTAGTGCAGGCGAATCCCTGGCCCAAAGTCGGCATGCACGGTGCACACACCTCCGCCGTCATCCCTGCGCAAGCAGGGATCCATGCCTCCGGCGCGCTATGCCTTGCACGACGCGAAGCCGTTCGAAAGGCTGTTACTTCGCCGGCGTCGCGTACCAGGTCGGGTAGGTGTAGCCGCTGACCGACTGCTTCTCCGGATGGTCGACGCGGGTCCAGCGGGCGACCCACTGTTCCGGCAGGAAGTAGAGCGGCACGACGTAGTGCTGCGAGATCAGGACGCGGTCGAGCGCGCGCACCGTCTCGACGAAGTCCTCGCGCGATTCGGCGGCGAGGATGTCCTTCAGCAGCGCATCGATCGCCGGGTTCTTCGCGCCGACATAGTTGTAGGAGCCGGGCACCTCGGCCTGGGCGCTCGACCAGCGATAGTTCTGCTCGTTGCCGGGCGAGAGCGAGGCGACCCACGACGTCATGATCATGTCGAAGTCGAATTCCTGCACGCGCCGCTCGTATTGGGCCGAATCGACCGTGCGGACGGTCGCCTTGATGCCGACGCGCGCCAGCGTGCGGGCGAAGGCGAGGCCGACGCGCTCTTGCTCGCGGTCCTTCAGCAGCAGCTCGAAGGTAAGCGGCTGGCCCGTCTTGGTGTTGACCAGCGCGTTGCCCTTGAGCTCGTAGCCGGCCTCGTTGAGCAGGCCGAGGGCGGC
>JAEWAD010000217.1 GCA_023391905.1 Pseudomonadota bacterium
GCAATTCCTCAGGGATTCCATCGCCGTTATCCTGCACCCGGACCACCAACGGCAGCGCGACCCGGCGGTCGCTGCCGGGGATCGCCAGGCGCACGCCATGCTGGTAGGCGGTGCTCAGGGTGATCTCACCGTTGCTGCTCGGGGCGGCTTCTGCCGCATTTTTAATCAGATTCAGGAAGACCTGGATCAGCTGGTCGCGGTTGCCGAGGACCGGCGGTAGCGAAGGGTCGTAATTCTCGACGAAGCGGATATGCCGCGCGAAGCCGTTCTGGGCGACCTTGCGGACATGCTCCAGCACCTGATGGATGTTCACCGGCCCGCGCTGCAGCGGCAGGCCATCGGAGAACACCTCCATGCGGTCGACCAGCGCGCAGATGCGGTCGGTCTCGTCGATGATCAGCCGCGTCAGCTCGCGATCCTGCGCCGCCGCCGACTGCTCCAGAAGCTGGGCGGCGCCGCGAATGCCGGAGAGCGGGTTCTTGACCTCGTGCGCCAGCATCGCCGCCATAGCGCTGACGGAGCGCGCGGCATTGCGGTGCACGAGCTGACGATCGATCTTGCGCGCGATCGAGCGCTCGTGCAGCGAGATCACGACGGCATCGTCGCCCTCGCTCAGCGCCGCGGCACGCACCGTGACGAACAGTGCACCGAAGCGCGGGCTTTCGAGCGTTACGCCATCCTCGGACACGCTGGTCCCGGACTGCCGCACCTGCTGCAGGATCGCGAAAATCGGACTGTCGGCCGGCAGCACGTCCGAGAGCCGCACGCCGTCGAGATGCATGGCGCTCGAATGGAAGAGCTGCTCGGCCGCGTGGTTCACGTAGCGGACGACGTTCGCGGCATCGACCACGAGAACGGCATTCGGCAGGGCGCCGAGGATCGCCGCGATGTCCGGAGCGAAGGCGGCGCGCAGCCGTTCGGCGAGCGCGCTCGACATCAGGCCGCGGCCCGCACGGACGGCGACGCGAGCGCCGCATCCCATGCCTCGTTGACCGCCGCGCGCACCAGGGCGGGATCGGAGAGCTTCATCGCGCGATTGCGGAATTCGGCGGCCCCCGGGAAGCCGCGCGCGTACCAGCCCAAATGCTTGCGGGCGACGCGCACACCGGCCTCGACGCCGTAGTGGCTCATCATCGCGTCGTAGTGCTCTAGCAGGATGTCGCGCTGCTCGGCTAGCGGCGGATCGGGCAGGCGCTCGCCGGTCTTGAGGAAATGTATCACCTGGCGCAGGAACCACGGCTTGCCGCAGGCACCGCGGCCGATCATCACCCCGTCGGCGCCCGACTGCTCCAGCGCCGTGCGTGCGCCTTCGAGCGTGGTGATGTCGCCGTTGCACATCACCGGCAGCGATGTCGCCTCCTTCACGGCGCGGATCGCGGCCCAGTCGGCGCTGCCGTCATAGAACTGGCAACGGGTGCGGCCGTGCACGGAGATCATGCGGATGCCGCACTCCTCGGCGATCTTGGCCAGCCGCGGCGCGTTATTGTTGGCGTGGTCCCAGCCCAGGCGCATCTTGAGCGTCACCGGCAGCCGCACGGCCTTAACCGTCGCCTCGAGGATCTTCGCGGCATGCACCTCGTCGCGCATCAGTGCCGAGCCGGCATGCCCGTTGACGACCTTCTTCACCGGGCAGCCGAAATTGATGTCGATGAGGGCGGCACCGCCGTCCTCGTTGAGCTTCGCCGCCTCGGCCATCACCTCGGGCTCGCAGCCGGCGAGCTGCACGGCCATCGGCGCCTCTTCCGGCACGTTCTGCGCCATCAGCAGCGACTGCCGCGATTCGCGGATCATCGCCTGGCTGGCGATCATCTCGGACACGACGAGGCCCGCCCCCATCCGCTTCACCAGCCGGCGGAAAGGCAGGTCCGTGATGCCGGACATCGGCGCCAGGATAACCGGCGCGTCGATTTCCACGGGTCCGACTTTGATGCCCATTAATTAGGCACTTCCGTGAATGTGTCTATTGTTTAGGCGTATCGCAAATTTCGTTGCAGTGCAACAACGAGATTCCTAACGCGGACGCCCCAGATACAACCAAGCGTGGCTGATAGCCATCTCTATCAAAGATACCGCCTTCCGCGATCCGTCGCGCTGTACTTGGATTCCGCCGGCCTTCCTGCGCCCGCCCGGCTCCCGCCGCGGCGGGCGTTTTATTTCGAGGAACGAAGCGCCCTTCCCCTTCTCCCTTGGGAGGACGAGGGGCCTTGGTTCAGCAAGGGCGAGGTTTGCAGGCAGAAGTGCGGCGGAGAGAAGCCCCTCCCGGAGGCGCGAACGGTCGAACCGGGTGAAACAAGCGGAACAGTGAAACGCGTGAAGCAGTGAAGCATCCGCCCTTCCGGCAAGCGGATTCAAAGGCTTGGCTGCTTCACCCGGAACCGGCTGCTTCAGCCGACCAGGATGGAGAGGGCGGCGAACCGCCGGCCTAGTGCGTGACCCGAAAGATCGCGCCGTTGGCGTCGTCGCTCACGAGCAGCGCGCCGTCTCGGGTCACCGCCACGCCTGCCGGCCGGCCCCAGACGCTGTCGTTGTCCACGACGAACCCGGTCATGAAGTCCTCGTATTCGCCGGTCGGCCGGCCATCCTTCATGCGGACACGGATCACCTTGTATCCGGTCCGATTCGGCCGGTTCCAGGACCCGTGCAGGGCCACGAAAGCGTCGCCGACATAGTCGCTCGGAAAGGCGTCGCCGTTATAAAACGCCACGCTCAGCGGAGCCGAATGTGGCTGGATCAGCACCTCGGGCACGATGATCTGCCCCTTGAGGTCAGGGCGCTTCCCTTTCAACCGGGGATCCTCGTTATCGCCGACATAGTACCAGGGCCAGCCGTAGAACCCGCCATCCTGCACGTGCGCCATATAATCGGGGGGCACATTGTCGCCGAGGTGGTCGCGCTCATTCACGACGCACCACAACGTATCGGTCCCAGGCTGCATCCCCAGACCGGAGCAGTTGCGCAGGCCCGTGGCATAGTTGCGCACCCGTTTGCCTTCCGAATCGAACACGCGCACGACGGCCCGGTTCTCTTCCTGACCCCAGGCCGCGCCGCGGCCATGGGTCCGTTCATGCTGCTGAATTTGCTCGGGCGTCAGGTCAGGCATATCGCCGGCGAGGTTCGACCCCGAGCCGATCGCGACGAACAAGCGACGGCCATCCGGAGAGACCGCCAAATCGCGCGTCCAATGCCGCTTTGTAGGGATGTTCCCGATGATCACCTCGGCAGGGTCCTTGGCTTTGGTATCGCCGTCGCGATAGGAAAACCGGACCACCTGATTGGCCGCGCCCACATAGACGTGCTGGGGATTGGCCGGCGGATGGAACACGATGCCGTAAGGCCGCTCCAGATTCTCGGCGAACACCGCTGGTCCCGTCGGCGCGCCGCTAGGCACCTCGGGACGAAACACCAGCACCCGCCCGCTTCCGCTCTCCGACACGAAGACGTCCCCGTTCGGGGCGACGCGCATGACGCGGGGCTGAGTCAGACCGCGAGCGACCACCTGCACCACGAATCCGTCCGGCACTTTCGGCATCGCACCTTGCGGCGGCTCAACCACTTTCGGCCGGCTCTCAAAATCCGGCTCTTCATCATCCGTGCCCGTCTTGGGCGCCGGAAGATCGGAAGGCCGGATATGACGGCGCACGCCGGGGGCATCCGACTGCCAGTCTCCATAGGCAGCGGCGCCGGTACGAACTTCAGCGGATTGTGGAAATGCTGGTGATGTCATGCCGATTAGCGACACCCACAGGATGAGTGTTGAGGTGCGCATGAATGCCTCCCCGCGCGCTACTTTCTCCTAAGCGCCAGATCGGCGCGCTTGTTCCTCTGGTGCGCAGCAGGTCTTCGGGACAAGGCTTGATTTCGCTTTCAAGCGTGCGAGACGCGAACGGTCGAAAGGGGTGGAACAGCGAATCGCGTGAAGCAGGTGAAGCAGTGAAGCAGCTGCGGTTCAGACGAACGGATTCAAAGGCTTGGCTGCTTCAGCCGACCAGGACGTCGGTGACGAACTTGACCCCGACATAGCCCAAGGGCAGCAGCAGGTAGGCGACCAGGATGGTGCGGGCGGCGCGGCGGCCGCTGAGGCCGTGGCGGAAATGCAGCCATTGCAGGACCAGGATCACCGCGAAGGTCGCCAGCACCAGAACCGTCTTGTGGTCCGGCTTCAACAGGACCCCGGTCTCGCGCCAGGTCAGCGTGGCACCGGTGATGACCGCGATGGCGAGTACGATGGCGCTGGCCGAGAGCAGGCGCTCCTGCAGCGCCTCGCCTTCCGCGACGGCGGGGAGCAGGCGCGTGAAATTGGTCGGCCGTTTCTTCTTGAGCGCGCGCTCCTGCAGCACCACGGCGGCCCCGGCCACCGCGGCAAGGGTCAGCAGGCCATAGGCGATGATGGAGACCAGGATATGCGCCTCAAGCCAGGCCGGCGGAGCGAGGCCGGTGAGCGGCCGCTCCGGCTCGTTGAGCCACAGCGTCGCCAATACGCCCAGCACGAACAGGTAGCCAAACAGCAGCGGCGACAGACGCCGCGCCACCGGCTGCACCGCCGCGAGCACGACGAACAGCACCATCGTCACGGCGATGGCGAGCCACAGCGCCGGGCCGACGCCGGTGCGCCAGCCCGCCCCCTGTTGCACGGCGACGAAGGCGACCGGCCCCGCCGCGGCGACGGCGAGCAGGATCCAGAAGACCGGGCCCTGCTCGCTCTCGCGGTGCGCCGGGCCGACCGGGACGAAAGCTGCCGGCACCAGCGCTGCCAGCGCGCTGAGGCTAAGGACGAAAGACGTGGACATGGCTCAAACTAGCACCGGTGCGACCGCTGCAGCAGACCTACTTCAGCGCCTGATCGATGAAGCGGTTGGTCCAGAAATCGCCCTCGCCCTTCGCGGCGTCGAGGCGCTTCTCGAGGGCCGTCCCGGTCGCGGTGCTGAACTTGAGCAGGTAGTCGATCGAGGCAACGCTCATGCGGCCGTGCTTGTCGACGCCGTCCTTGAGGCTCTCGACCGCGGCGTGGATCACCGGCTCGGGCACCTTCTCGTAGAACTTCTGCTGGATGGCCTTGGCGACCGCCGCGGTGTCCTTGAC
>JAEWAD010000302.1 GCA_023391905.1 Pseudomonadota bacterium
CCAGGAGGGCGAGGCCTTTGTGCATGAGAGCATTATCGGCTCGACCTTCACCGGCCGCGTCGCCGGCACCACGACGGTTGGCGGCCTGCCGGCGATCATCCCGACCATCGAGGGCTGGGCGCGCGTCACCGGCTACAACACGATCTTCGTCGACGACCGCGATCCGTTCTGGGCCGGCTTTCAGGTGGTCGACGGGGATGGGTAGGACGCGACCCTGCAAAGAAGTGTGAGGTCGGCTGCATCGGGCTCGTAGCGAAGGCTGCAAGGCTCGGCTAGAACGGCTTACCCTCCGCCAATCCGGATTGCTGCCATGCGTGCTCTCGTCCTTGAAGAAAAGCTCAAGCTCTCGCTCCGCGACATTGACCTGCCGCTCGAAGTCGGCCCGCGCGATGTCCGCATCGCCATCCACACGGTCGGCGTCTGCGGCTCGGACGTGCACTACTACACCCATGGCGCGATCGGCCCGTTCATCGTCAAGGCGCCGATGGTGCTCGGCCACGAGGCGTCCGGCACGGTGCTCGAGATCGGCTCCGAGGTTAGGAATCTCAAGGTGGGCGACCGCGTCTGCATGGAGCCCGGCATCCCGGACCTGTCGTCGAAGGCCTCGAAGCTCGGCATCTACAATGTCGATCCGAGCGTCACCTTCTGGGCGACGCCGCCGGTGCATGGCTGCCTGACTCCGGAAGTCGTCTTCCCTGCCGCCTTTACCTACAAGCTGCCCGACAATGTCTCCTTCGCCGAGGGCGCCATGGTCGAGCCCTTTGCCATCGGCATGCAGGCGGCGGCCAAGGCGAAGATCGTCCCCGGCGACACCGCGCTGGTGATCGGCGCCGGCCCGATCGGCATCATGGTGGCGCTGGCGGCGCTCGCCGGCGGCTGCAGCCGCGTCTATATCTCCGATCTCGTCAACGAGAAGCTTGCCATTGCCGGCCGCTATGACGGCATCGTCCCGGTCAACATCCGCGAGACGGATCTGAAGGCGAAGATCGCCGAGGAATCGGAGAACTGGGGCGTCGACATCGTGTTCGAGGCGTCCGGGTCGCCGCGCGCCTATGACGGCATCTTCAACTATGTCCGCCCCGGCGGCACGATCGTCTTCGTCGGCCTGCCGGTCGAGCCGATCGCCCTCGACATCGTCTCGGCCTCGGCCAAGGAAGTGAAGATGGAGACGGTATTCCGCTACGCCAACGTGTTCGACCGCGCGCTGGCGCTGATCGCCTCCGGCAAGGTCGATCTCGCGCCGCTGATCACCGGCACCTACGATTTCGAGGATTCGATCGCCGCCTTCGAGCGTGCCGCCTCCGCCAACCCGAACGACGTCAAGCTGCAGATCACGCTCTGAATTTCCGCTCTCCCTCTAGGGGAGAAGCGCAGGCGAGTTGGAAATAGCAAAAGGCCCCGGAGCGATCCGGGGCCTTTTCCGTTCGGGGAACTGGATCACATCATCCAGTAGGGCGGCATGCCGTAATAGTCATGCACGCGCTTCTCGTAGTCGCGATCGCCCCAGGCCGGCTCGTCGCCCTCGTCATAGGTCGGGCCGCCTTCGAGCTGCTCCTTGGTGAGGCCGACGACATAGCCGCCCTGGGCGGTGTCATACTTCAGGGCGTTCCACGGCAGCGGATGGTATTTCTCGCCGATGCCGAGGAAACCGCCGAAGGACATGATCGCATAGGCGACGCGACCGGTAATCTTGTCGATCATGACGTCATGAATATCGCCAAGACGTTCACCGGCAGTATTGTAGACGGCGGTGCCATCGACCTTGTCGGCGCCGATCAGCGAGTTGGAAACGTGGACCTGCTGCATCGTTTTCCTCCATGCTTGCGATTGCATGGCGGGTAAACGTGATGCGTTGATCTTGGTTCCGATGCCGGGACCGGCTTTTCGATCAGGCCGGCTTCTTGGCGACGAGATAGATGTGCTCGCAGGCGAGCACGGTCTCGCCGGTCTGCTTGGTGACGGTGACCAGCTCCGAGACGATGCCGTGCGTGGCGCGCTTCGGATGGTCGCGCTTGTCGACGATCTTCGCCTCGACGGTGATGGTGTCGTTGATGAAGACGGGCTTCACGAACCGCACCTTGTCGTAGCCATAGGACATGGCGTGCGGGTTGATCGTCGTCGCCGTCATGCCGACCGCGACCGAAAGGATCAGCGTGCCATGGGCGACGCGCTGCTTGAAGTCCTGCGTCGCGCACCATTCGGCGTCCATGTGGTGCGGGAAGAAATCGCCCGTCTGCCCGGCATGGATGACGATGTCGGCCTCCGTGATCGTCCGCCCCATCGTGCGACGGGTGAAGCCGATCTCGTAGTCCTCGAAATATTGCTCGACGATCATGGTCTGGTCCTTGGTATCCGACCCGGTGCCCACACCGGGAAAGCTCCGTCATCCCGGGCGAAGACCCGGGATCCATTCAGCCGGAGCGAATGACGGAAAGGTCCCGGCTGGATGGATCCCCGCTTTCGCGGGGATGACGGCGGAGGGGCACGACCAGAGGGGTCTGTGTCCCACCGCCATCATGTAGGGTGAGGGAAGGGTCTTAGTTGACCCAGCCGCCGTCGATGATGTGCATCTGGCCGGTCGTGTAGGTCGCGGTCGCCAGGTAGATGGCGAGGGCGGCGATCTCGCTCGGCTGGCCGATGCGACCGATCGGCTGGCGGGCGATGAAGGCCTTGCGGGCGGCCTCGTAGTCGCCCTGGTCGCGCAGGCGCTGCTGCAGCGACGGGCTCTCGACCGTGCCGGGGCAGATGCCGTTGCAGCGGATGCCCTTGGTGACGTAGTCGGCGGCGATCGACTTGGTCAGGCCGACGGTGGCCGCCTTGGTCACGGCATAGGCGAAGCGGTTCGGCACGCCCTTGATCGAGCCCGCGACCGAGCAGACGTTGACGATCGAGCCGTCCTTCTGCGCCAGCATGCCCGGCAGCGCGGCCGAGATCGTGCGCCACATCGACTTGACGTTCAAATCGTAGGCGAAGTCGAGATCGGCTTCGGTCGCCTCTTCCAGCGTGCCGGCATGGACGATGCCGGCGCAGTTGAACAGCACGTCGATGGTGCCGATCTCGGCGATCAGCGCCTTGACGTCGTCGTTCGACAGCACGTTCAGCTTGCGCGTGGTGATGTTCGGGACGCCATCGAGTTCGGCCAGCACCGCCTCGTTGATGTCGGTCGCCCAGACGATGGCGCCTTCGGCCGCGGCCTGTTCGGCGACCGCACGTCCGATACCCTGTGCCGCTGCCGTGACCAGCGCGACCTTGCCTGCGAGCTTGCCGCCCATTGTCGTCAGTCCCTTCAGTTCGTCGTCAAATCATGTGGTCAGGAAATTCGATCCCTCGACCGTCTGGCGGCCGATGGCGTCGAAGTCCCAGGCGATGCCGAGTCCGGCCTCGGGGCTGGGAATGGCATATCCGTCCGCGATCGTCATGCCCTTTGTCGTCAGGCTGTCCAATTGCGGGATGTATTCGACCCAGCGCGCATTCGGCACGGCGGCGCAGAGCGCGACATGCAGTTCCATCAGGAAATGCGGGCAGACGACGACGTTGAAGGTCTCGGCCAGATGCGCGACCTTGAGCCAGGGCGTGATGCCGCCGATGCGGGCGACGTCGACCTGGACGATCGAGCAGGCGCGGCGCTGCAGGTAGTCGCGGAAATGCAGGCTCGAATAGAGGCTTTCGCCGACCGCGATCGGGATCGAGGTCGACTCGCAGAGGCGGATATGGCCGTCGACGTCGTCGGCGGTCAGCGGCTCCTCGAGCCAGCCGATATCGGCCGCCTCGTAGTGGCGGGCGCGCCGGATCGCCTCGTCGACCGAGAAGGCCTGGTTGGCGTCGGTGAAGAGCTCGAAGCCGGGGCCGACGGCCTCGCGCACCGCGGTCAGGCGGGCGACGTCCTCGTGGATCGGCCGGCCGACCTTCATCTTGGCGCCGGCGAAGCCGTTTTCCTTGGCGCGCAGCGTGTCCTCGATGATCGATTCGACCGGCAAATGCAGCCAGCCGCCCTCGGTGGTGTAGAGGCGGATCTTTTCCTGCGCGCCGCCGGCGAGGATGTGCACCGGCAGGTTCGCCTTGCGCGCCTTCAGGTCCCAGAGCGCCGTGTCGATGGCGGCGAGCGCCAGCGAGGTGATGGCGCCGACCGAGGTGGCGTGCGTCATGAACAGGAGGTCGCGCCAGATCTGCTCGATCATGCCGGCCTCGCGGCCGATCAGGGCCGGCGCCAGCGTCTTCTCGATCAGCGACATGATCGCCGGACCGCCGGTGCCGATCGTGTAGCTGTAGCCGGTGCCGACGACGCCGTCGGAATCGGTGATGCGGATGATCGGCGTTTCCTGGCTGACGAAGGACTGGATCGCGTCGACCCGCTTCACCTTCGGCTTCAGGTCGACCATCAGGCCTTCGACACGAACGATCTTTGCCATTGTTTCCCCCGGGTCTCTTTTAGACCAGCACGCTCTTGCCCGATGCCTTGTCGAAGACATGCAGGCGCGAAAGGTCGAGATTGAACGTCATCTGCTCGCCCGGCTGCACGGGGCGCGGGTTGAGCATCTTGCCCTGAACTTCCTTGCCGCCGAGCTCGGTGTAAAGCAAGGTCTCGGTGCCGAGCGGCTCCGGCAGCGTCACCGTCCGCTCGATCGCCGCGACCTCGCTGTCGCCGGTGAGGCCGTAGCCGACCGGCGAGAACGCCTCGGCGCGGAAGCCGACGGTGATCGCCTGGCCGTCCGAAACCTTGTCCGCGGCCGCGGCCGGAAGCGCCAGCGTCACGCCGTCGGCGAGCTTGGCGACCTTGCGGCCGCCCTCGGTCGCGGTGGTCGCGTCGAGCAGGTTCATCGGCGGCGAGCCGATGAAGGTCGCGACGAAGGTGTTCTTCGGCTGCTCGAACACTTCGGCCGGCGTGCCGACCTGCTCGATATGGCCGTCCTTCATGATGACGATGCGGTCGGCCAGCGTCATCGCCTCGACCTGGTCGTGCGTGACGTAGACGATCGTCGTCTTCACCTTCTGGTGCAGCTTCTTGATCTCGACGCGCATCTGGCCTCGCAGCTTGGCGTCGAGGTTGGAGAGCGGCTCGTCGAACAGGAAGACGTCCGGGTGGCGAACGATGGCGCGGCCCATGGCGACGCGCTGGCGCTGGCCGCCGGAGAGCTCGCCCGGCGTACGCGCCAGCAGCGGCGTCAGGCCGAGGATCTCGGCCGCTTCCGCCACGCGCTTCTCGATCGTCGCCTCGTCCTGCTTGGCGATCTTCAAGGAGAAACCGAGGTTCTCCTTGACCGTCATGTGCGGGTAGAGCGCGTAGTTCTGGAACACCATCGAGATATTGCGCGAGCGGGGCGGCAGGTCGTTGACGACGCGGTCGCCGATCGAGATCGTGCCGCCGGAGATGTCCTCGAGACCTGCGATCATGCGCAGGGTGGTCGACTTGCCGCAGCCGGACGGGCCGACCAGCACGACGAACTCATTGTGGGCGATCGTCAGGTCGATGCCGTGCACGACGCCGACATTGCCGTATTTCTTGACGAGCTTCTGAAGCTTGACCTCGGCCATATCAAATTATCCCTTGACGCCGCCGAAGGTGAGACCGGCGATCAGATGTTTCTGCACGATGAAGGTCAGCAGGAGCGCCGGCACGATGATGATCACGGCCATGGCGCACATGCCGGTCCAGTCGACCGTGAACTGTGCGGTGAAATCCATCAGCCCGACGGGCAGCGTCTTCGACGCGGTGGTCCGCGTGAGCTGCGAGGCGAGGGCGAACTCGTTCCACGAGGTGAGGAAGGCGAAGATGCCGGCGGACGCGATGCCCGACTTGGCGAGCGGGAACTCGATCTTCCAGAACGCCTGCCAGCGGGTGCAGCCGTCGACCTGGGCCGCTTCCGAGAGCGAGAGCGGGATCTGCCGGAAGAAGCCGTCGATCAGCCAGATCGTGAACGGGATGTTCAGCGCCAGATAGACCAGGATGACGCCGAAATCGGTGTCGATCAGGCCGACGCGGCTCCAGATCATGAAGACCGGCAGCGACAGCGAGATGCCCGGCACCGTGCGCGACAGCATCAGCCAGAGGAAGGCGACGTTCTTGCCCTTGAAGCGGTAGCGGGCGAAGGCGTAGCCGCCCATCATGCCGATCAGCAGCGCAAGGATCGTGCTCGTCACCGAGATGATCAGCGAGTTGACGAAATAGCGGACGACGGGGATGCCCTGCTGGTTCTCGGACATGCCGAGGATCGCGCGGAAATTGTCGAGCGTCCACCGCTCGGGGATCCAGACCGGGGGACGGGCCATCACTTCGACATTGTCGCGGAAGGCCGTCATCACGATCCAGAGGCCGGGCAGGCAGATGATCGTCATGACGACGAAGATGCCGAACCGGATCAGCCAGCGTTGCCAGGAACGTTCCATATCAGGCCACCCCGCCCATGGTCCGGCGCGCGGCCGCGAGTTTGCGGAAGAAATAGACGGTGAAATAGACCGACAGCAGGATCGAGGCGTAGGACATGGCGTTGGCCATGCCCATGCGGGCGTCCTGGTAGCCGGTGCGCGCGATCAGCGTCCACAGCAGCTCCGTGCGTCCCGCCGGGCCGCCATTGGTCATGATCTTGACCATGTCGTAGGCGCGGGCGACGTCGAGCGAGCGGATCGCCATGGCGATGTAGACGAAGGGCATCAGGTAGGGCAGCGTGATGTGGCGGAACACCTGCCACGGATTGCAGCCATCGACCTTGGCCGCCTCGATCGGATCACGCGGCATGGCCATCAGGCCCGCCAGCAGCAGGATCGCGAAGATCGGCGTCGACATCCACACCTCGGCCATCAGGATGGCGAGGTTGGCGGTGACAGGATTGACCAGCCAGGGGATGGTGACGTCGGACCAGCCGAGCGACTGGATGGCGTTGTTCACCAGGCCGACATTGTCGTTGAAGATGTACTTGAACTGGAAGCCGACGAGGATCGGCGAGAACATCATCGGGAACATCATGATGGTCCGGATGATGCGCTGGCCGGCGGTCAGCTTGTCGATCAGGAGCGCGATGCCGAGACCGAGGACCAGTTCCAGGTTGAGCGCGACCGTCAGGAAGACCACCGTGCGGCCGAAGGCCCACCAGAAGTCGACGTCGGTGAGCAGGCGCTGGTAGTTGCGCCAGCCGACCCACTGCCAGAGCGAGGCGGGCTGGACCAGGCGATAGCCGGTGAAGCTCGTGTAGAGCGAGAACAGGAGCGGCAGCGCCACCACCAGTGCGATGATGACGAAGGCCGGCATCAAGAGCAGGATCGGAGGCGAGAGCCGGCTTCGGAAGAAACGCATGAAGATGTTCCGTGAGCCGTTGTTTGGCTTGGACCCGGGGGAGGGCCGTCGGGTCCGGTCGTCTGGGCTTCGCGCCTTTCGCGGGCGAAGCGTGCGGGGCGCGCGTCGGGGGAAACGCGCCAGCGCGAAACCCTCGCCCGCGGACGGGCGAGGGGAATTGTCGGGATGCTGACGCCTACTGCAGGACGCCGGCGTCTTCCATGATCTGGGTCGCCTTGGCGGCGGCCGTGTCGAGCGCTTCCTTGGCGGTCTTCTGGCCGACGATCGCCGACTGCAGCTCCGGCCAGATCACGTTCGACACTTCGATCCACTGCGCGACGAGCGGCGGCGTGCGGGCCTCGTCGAGCGACTTCTCCCAGACCGAGAACATCTCGGCCATGTAGGGGGTGTCGCTCTTCTTGAACTCTTCGACGACGTCGGTGAAGGCCTGGGTGCGGGCGGGCAGGTTGCCGGCGCGGGCCTCCATCATGGCGGAGTCGTAGTCGGTCAGGAAGGTGACCAGGCTGACGGCGGCTTCCTTGTTGTCACAGGCTTCGGTGACCGAGAAGGAGTGCGAGCCGGACCAGCCGCCGCGCTTGCCGGAGGTGCCGACCGGCGCCACCGCGAAGCCGACCTTGCCGGCGACCTTGGACTTGGCCGGGTCGTTGTAGAAGGCGGCAAAGCCGGGCCAGTCGAGGTCGACGGCGAGCGTGCCGGCGGCAAACGCCTGGCCGATGTCGTCCCAGGTGTAGTTCACCGTGCCGGCCGGAACGGCCTTGGCATTGTAGATGTCGATGAACCACTGCAGCGCGTCGATGCCGGCCTGCGAGTTGAAGATCGGCTTCCAGTTCTCGTCGAACATGTCGCCGCCATTGGCGCGCACGATCTCCATGAACCGGCCGGTCATGCCCTCGTCCTTGCCGGCGAAGGCCGTGCCGTAGAGGTTCGGCGGGCTGGCGAAGAAGATGATCTGCTGCTTCAGCTCGTCATAGGTCGCCGGCGGGGCGAGCTCGGTGCCGAACTTCTCCTTGTACTTCGCCTTGTTGTCGGCGTTCTCGTACAGGTCCTTCAGGTAGTAGAGGTTCGACACGTCGGTGACGCGCGGCAGCTGTACCAGGCGGCCATCGACCATCGACGAGGCCAGCGTGCCCTGCACGAACTGGTCGAGCGTCGCCTGCGGGACGTGGTCCTTCAGGTCGATGTAGAGGTCGCCATACTGCGGCGCGAAGCTGGTGTGGTTGGAGCCGACGCACCAGGTGATCGTGCCGGAAGCGATGTCCTGCTTGATCTCGCGGTCGAGCTCGAAATGGTTCTTCGACGAGACGATCTCGACCTTCGCGCCGGTCGCCTTCTCCCATTCGGGCAGGCGCGTGTAGAGCTTCTCGTACTGGGTGCCGCCGATCAGCTTGACCTTCAGCGTGACGCCCGGGAACTGGCCCCAGTCAGCCTGCTGGTCGGCCGCGTTGGCGAGACCGGAGAGCGCGCCGAGGGCGGCGCACGAAAACAGGGCGGCGCGAATGCCGCGGAAAATGGTCATGGTCGATTCCTCACCCCGACGCCGCACCGACCCAAACCGGTTTGGCGCCTGACATTGTCCACCATTGAATGGAATATTCGTATATAAGCGAAATTGACTGACGAGTGTCAATGTCTAACTTGTCACGGTCCGGAGGGGTGGCCGGGGGGAGAATTGCTGCATGACCGAAGACGCGAACGACCGCTACAGGGCGCCCGCCCTGGACAAGGGGCTCGACATTCTCGAGCTGCTCGCCGCCACCGACGAGAGCATGACCCAGGCGGAAATCGCCAAGGCGCTCAACCGCTCGCCGAACGAAATCTATCGCATGCTGGACCGCCTGGTGCGGCGCAGCTATGTCGCGCGCGTGCATGGCGACCGCTATGAACTGACGCTGCGCCTGTTCGCGCTGGCGCATCAGCACGCCCCCGTCCGCCGGCTCGTCAGCCAGGCCTTGCCGGTCATGCGCCAGTTCTCGCGCGAGTCCGAGCAGGCCTGTCATCTCGCCGTCTACGACCGCGGCCGGATCGTCGTCGTCGCCCAGATGGATGCGCCAAGCTATTGGAGTTATTCAATTCGTGTCGGCGCGCGTGTCAGTCTCTACAATACCGGCTCGGGTCACGTGCTGCTCGCCTTCGCGACGCCGGAGGAGCGCGCGATGATGGAGGCCGAGCGCGAGGAGCAGGCCGAGGACAAGGTGCGGCCGAGCAATCTCGACGAGCGGCTGGTGCAGATCCGCCGGCGCGGCTACGAGTCGACGCCGAGCGCCCAGTCGCAGTCGGTCTACAATCTTTCCGTGCCGGTGCTCGGCGCCAACGATACCGCGCTCGCCGCGCTGACCTGTCCCTTCCTGCCGCGCATCGACCGTCCGAACGTGCCTGACCTGCAGGAGGCGCTGGCGATCCTGATCGAGGCCAGCCGCGAGCTGTCGCATGTCGTCGGGCGCGGGATCGACGAGGAATGACCTCATTCGCGGGTGGGGAGTCGGGCTGTCCTCGCGCGCCGGAATCTCGTTTTGTTGTGAATTCTATCCTTATATATGAATGGTTGAAGACGGCACGGCCGGAGGAGAGATGTCATGCGGATGATCGATACCCATTTGCACCTGGTCTACCAGGAGCGCTTTTCCTACCCCTGGCTTGAGAGCGCGCCGGCGCTCAACCGCAACTTCACGCTCGACGACTACCTGCCCCAGGCGAAGGCCGCCGGCATCACCGACATGCTGCACATGGAGGTCGACGTCGCCGAGAAGGACATCGAGGCGGAGACCGCCTTCGTCACCGGCCTCGGCCAGGGCGTGATCGGCGCCATCGCGGCCTGTCGGCCCGAGAGCGAGGGCTTCGCGGCCCAGCTCGAGCGCCTGGCCGCCAATCCCAAGGTCAAGGGCCTGCGCCGCATCCTGCACCAGTCGCCGGACGAACTGGGTCAGCGGCCGATCTTCGCCGAGAACATCAAGCGTCTCGCCGCGCACAAGCTGACCTATGATTTCTGCGTGCTGCCGCACCAGCTGCCGATCGCCGCCGCGATCGCCAAATCTGCGCCTGATGTGCAGTTCGTCGTCGACCATTGCGGGGTGCCGAACGTCAAGGACAAGGCGTTCGAGCCGTGGCGCGCCAACATGACGGCGATCGCCGAGCTGCCGAATGTCGCCGCCAAGATCTCCGGCGTCATCGCCTATGGTGATCCCGTCAACTGGACGGTGGAGGATCTGCGTCCCTTCGTCGAGCACACGATCGGTGCCTTCGGCTGGGATCGCGTCGTCTGGGGCTCGGACTGGCCGGTCTGCACGCTGACCGCCGATCTCGGCCGCTGGGTCGCCGCGACGCACGAGCTGATCCAGGGCGCCAGCGACGACGAGAAGGCGAAGCTTCTCCACCGCAACGCCGAGCGCATCTACCGGCTGGATTGATTTCAAACGCTCGGTCGTCATCCCGGGCGAAGCGAAGCTGAGACCCGGGATCCATGCAGCGGCCTGCCGCTGGAGGCTGAATGGATCCCTGCTTCCGCAGGGATGACGGCAGCGGCACTCACAAGAATGAAGCAAAGGGAGAAGACAAGATGAAGCGCATGGGATCCGTGATCGGCCTGAAGGCGGAGGCCATCCCCGAATACAAGCGCCTGCACGCGGACGTGTGGCCGGGCGTGCTGGCGAAGATCGCCGACTGCAACATCAAGAACTACTCGATCTTTCTGAAAGAGCCGGAGAACCTGCTCTTCGCCTATTTCGAGTATCATGGCACCGATTTCGCCGCCGACAGCGCCAAGATGGCCGAGGATCCGGTCACGCAGGATTGGTGGAAGATCTGCGGGCCGATGCAGGAGCCGCTCGAGACCCGCAAGGACGGCGAGTGGTGGGCCGGCATGGAAGAGGTCTTCTACACCCCCTGAGTTCCCAAACTGGCGATGCGGCGGCGTTTCGCTTGCCGCGTCGCCCGGCCGGACCATCCGGTCGCCGAACATCCGACGAGGTTTTCATGACGTCCTTCGATCCCGCCGCGCTCGCGCAGGCCTGGCCGCTTCCGACCGCGCCGCGCCCGATCGTCATCATCGGCGCCGGCGGCATCGTCAACGACGCGCATCTGCCTGCCTACGCGCTCGCGGGCTTCCCGGTCGCCGGCATCTTCGATCGTGACGTCGGCCGCGCCAAGGCGCTCGCCGAGCAGTGGAGCGTGCCGTTTTTCCGCACGCTCGACGAGGCGGTGGCGGCGCGCGACGCCGTCTTCGATCTCGCCACGCCGCCCGTGGCGCATCTCGAGATCCTGCGCCGCCTGCCGAAGGGCGCGACCGTCCTGATCCAGAAGCCGATGGGACGCGACCTCGACGAGGCGACGGCGATCCTGAAGCTGGCGCGCGATCGCCAGCTGACGGCGGCGGTCAATTTCCAGCTCCGCTTCTCGCCGATGATGCTGGCGGTGCGCGACGCGCTGCAGAAGGGCCTGCTCGGGCGGCTGGTCGATGTCGAGATGCATCTGAACCTCGTCACGCCCTGGCATCTGTTCCCGTTCCTGAAGGGCATGGAGCGGGTCGAGATCGCGGTGCATTCGATCCACTATCTCGACCTGATCCGCTCGGTCCTCGGCAACCCGTCCGGGGTGCATGCCCGCACGCTCGGCCATGCGAGCCATGACCTGGCGCAGACCCGCACCACGGCTCTCCTCGATTTCGCGCCCGATGTCCGCTGCACGCTGTCGATCAACCACGACCATGATTTCGGCCGCCGGTTCCAGGACGCCACCTTCCGCTTCGAGGGCGACAAGGGCGCCGCGTCCGTGAAGCTCGGCCTGCTTCTGAACTACCCCGAAGGCGAGCCGGACGAGCTCTGGATCACGGACAGCCGCGGGCCGCAGGCCGAGTGGCAGCAGGTGCCGCTCACCGGCGGCTGGTTCCCGCACGCCTTCGCCGGCGTGATGTCCAACCTGCAGCGCTACGCCGCCGGCGAGGACGAGAGCCTCGTCACCTCGGTCGAGGATGCCTGGCACACCATGGCGCTGGTCGAGGCGGCGTTCCGCTCGGCAGCGGCGCCGGCGACGCCGGTTCCTGGGCTGCCGGAATAGGCGGGCCCGATCAAATCAATCAATTCATCCGCGAGCGCTTGATTTGCGGGTGAGTGAATGATTGATATATGAATTCTGTTTTCGAGGGAGGATGAGGCCATGGCAGCCCAGACCTTTGCGCCGACCGTCGGCGTGGAATCGACCCATCCGCGGGACATGCCGAAGGAGCACGCCGACCTGCCGGTCTGGAATGCGGAGAACTGGCTCTACGAGGATTGGCCGGTCGGCCAGAAGATCCGCTCGCTCCGCCGCACCATCGGCGAGGGTGAATCGCACCTGTTCAACACGCTGGTCACCGACATCCATCCCTATGTCCAGGACCAGATGTTCGCGGAGAGCGAGGGCGTGTTCGGCCGCCGCCTCGTCGCCGGCGCCTTCGTCTTCTCGGCCGGGCTCGGCCTGGTCGCGACGAACTGCGTCAACGCCTTTTCCTACGGCTACGACAAGCTGCGCTTCATCAAGCCGGTCTTCATCGGCGACACGATCTACACCGTCCGCACCAACATCGATAAGCGCCCGAAATACGAGAAGATGGGCCTGATCCGAGCGTCCTACGAAGTCTACAAGGGCGAGGGCGAGCTGGTGCTTTATTGCGAGCACCTGCAGACCGTCGCCTATCGCGATCCCGCCGCCTTCGCCGATCAGGTCGAGAAGAAATAGGCCAAGAATGTCCCAGTCTGATCTGCCGCTCGACGGCCTGCTCGTCGTCGATCTGAGCCAGTTCCTGTCCGGCCCGTATTGCGCGCTCCGGCTGCGCGATCTCGGCGCCCGTGTCATCAAGATCGAGCGCCCGGACGGCGGCGATCTTTGCCGCCGCCTCTATCTGACCGATACCGAGATCGGCGGCGACTCGACGCTCTTCCATGCGATCAACCGCAACAAGGAGAGCTACGCCGTCGACATGAAGAACCCGGTCGAGCTGGAGAGCCTGAAGAAGCTGCTCGCCAGGGCCGACGTCGTCATGCAGAACTTCCGCCCCGGCGTCATCGATCGCCTCGGCCTCGGCTACGAGACGATCAAGGCGATCAACCCGGACGTCGTCTACGGCTCGATCACTGGCTATGGCGACGAGGGACCGTGGGTGACGCGGCCGGGCCAGGACCTGCTGGCGCAGGCGCGTTCCGGCGTCACCTGGCTGAACGGCGACGAGGGCCAGGGCCCGGTGCCCTTCGGCCTCGCCATCGCCGACATGCTTGCCGGCGCGGCGCTCTGCCAGGGGCTCCTGGCGGCGCTGGTGAAGCGCGGCATCTCGGGCAAGGGCTCGCATGTCGAGACCAGCCTGATCGAGGCGTTGATCGATTTCCAGTTCGAGGTGCTGACGACGCATCTGAACGATGGCGGCCGCAAGCCGACGCGCGCCAGCTTCCGCAGCGCGCATGCCTATCTCTCGGCGCCCTACGGCATCTATCCGACCAAGGACGGGTTCCTCGCGGTCGCCATGATGCCGGTCTCGAAGCTCGGCGACCTCTTGGGCATGCCGGAGCTCGAGCCCTATCGCGACCAGCCGAAGAGCTGGTTCTCCGAGCGCGACACGATCAAGCAACTGATCGCTGCGAAGCTCGCCACCGAGACGACCGACCACTGGCTGTCGATCCTCGAGCCGGCCGACGTCTGGTGCGCCAAGGTTCTGGAATGGCCGGAGCTCCTGAAGAGCGAGGGCTTCACGGCGCTCGACATGCTGCAGACGGTGGAGCGCGCCGACAACGTGCGCGTCGTCACCACGCGGTCGCCGATCCGAGTCGACGGCAAGCGTCCGACCAGCGCGGTCGCCGCACCGCGCATCGGCGAGCACACCGACGCGATCCGGGCCGAGTTCGGCCTCTGACGCCTTCCGGCTTCGGCGTCGCCATGGCGCCGAAGCCTCGCGGATTTCGCAACCATGCCGGGCTGCCGGCAGATGTCATCATTGTCAGCCATGATCCGGTCGCGTGAGGCGGGCGATCATGACCGAGGGGGAAGAGATTTTGAGCAAGCCAATCACGCTCAAGGGCATGACCTGGAGCCATCCGCGCGGCTACGATCCGGTTGTCGCCTGCGCCGAGCTCTACCTGAAGGAGACGGGCGTCCAGGTCGAATGGGACAAGCGCTCGCTGCAGGATTTCGAGAGCTTCCCGGTCGAGGAACTGGCGCGCGCCTATGACCTGATCGTCATCGATCATCCGCATGTCGGCCAGATCACCAAGGAAGGCTGCCTGGCGCCGCTCGACGTCGCCGGCCGCGAGGCGGAGCGCGAGGCGCTTGCCGCAGGTTCCGTCGGCGCGTCCTACAAGAGCTACACCTGGCAGGGCCACCAGTGGGCCTTCCCGATCGACGCGGCGACGCCGGTGCTCGCCTATCGCCCGGACCTGGTCGCGGCGCCGCCGAAGACCTGGGACGAGGTGCTCGCGCTCGGCCCCGGCAAGGCTCTGGTGCCGTTCCGCGCGCCGCATTCGCTGATGAGCTTCTATTCGCTCGCCGCCAATCTCGGTCATCCCTGCACGGTGACCGGTCCCGGCGACCTGATCGATCCGGCCGTCGGCGTCCGTGTCTACGACTTCCTGGCCAAGCTCGCCGCGAACGGCATGGCCGATTTCGACAGCGACCCGATCCAGGTGTTCGAGAAGCTGGCGGCGGAAGGCTCCGAGATCGCCGTCGCGCCGCTGCTCTACGGCTATGTCAGCTACGCGACGGACGGCTTCCGGCCGAACCGTCTCGCCTTCGCCGACATGCCGGTGCTCGGCACGGCCGGCCCGGTCGGTTCGGCGCTCGGCGGCACGGGTATCGCCGTGTCGGCCTATTCGAAGAACCGCGACGCGGCAATCGATCTCGCCTACTGGCTCGCCAGCGCCGACGTGCAGCGCGGTCCCTACGCGTCGAATGGCGGCCAGCCCGGCCACGCGACGGCGTGGGAGGATCCTGCCGTCAACGCGCCGACGCACGGCTTCTACGAGAACACCCGCGCGACGCTGGAAGGCGCCTGGGTCCGCCCGCGCCACAATGGCTACATGGCGTTCCAGGATGCCGCTTCGAAGCGCATCAACGCCGCGCTGCAGGCCGGCGAGCCGGGCGACGCCGTGGTCGCCGAGCTGAACCGCATGTTCCGCGACAGCTTCGCCAACGCCTGAGGCCACGTCGTCGGATGATACGGAACGGCCGGGGCAATGCTCCGGCCGTTTTCGTTCGGGGTGCCCCGGCTGTCGGCTGGCTGGTCTGAGCGCCGGCCTCGCTCCGCCGCCAACCCATCTCCGTCGTCATCCTCGCGAAGGCGAGGATCCATACAGCCGAAGCCTCGGGAGTTTGGCGCGTCTGCCAGCCCGGCCGAATGGATCCCCGCTCGGAGGCGGGGATGACGGCGAGGGTGGGATGCCGGTGCGTGGCTCGTCAGCGCCGAACGGGCAATGACGATCGACCGCCCAAAAAACAGGCTGTCGTCGTAACGAAACGCACGATGCGATAAGGTGCCTTTGCGATGAGGCGCCGCGTTGGGGCATTCCGGCCGTTCCGGAACGCCCATCCCGATCCGGCATCGTTGTTGCATGGATCAGGAGCCGGCCCGCACGACGCCGTGGGCCGGGGACGGAACAAAGCGCGCTGCCAGACGAGGCCATACCGATGCACGACACCGTCAAGACGAAGCCAGCCGGGAAAGCCGCGGCCGGAGAGAGCCCGCGTCCGTTCGGGGCGCCGCCGGCGCCGGCCGATGTCGAGGCGGCCCGCGAAGCGATCAACGCCAAGCTGACCTACGCCGTCGGCAAGAATGCCGTCACCGCCAGCGACCGCGACTGGTTCGTCGCCACCGCGCTCGCCGTGCGCGACCGCATGGTCGATCCCTGGATCGCCTCGTCCAAGGCGACCTATGCCGAGGGCCGCAAGCGCGTCTACTACCTGTCGCTCGAGTTCCTGATCGGCCGGCTGCTGTTCGACGCGATGAACAATCTCGGCCTGACCGAGATCTTCCGCGCCGCGCTCGGCGATCTCGGCGTCGAGCTCGCCCGGCTTAAGACGGTCGAGCCGGACGCGGCGCTGGGCAATGGCGGCCTCGGGCGGC
>JAEWAD010000404.1 GCA_023391905.1 Pseudomonadota bacterium
GCCCGACCCCGCCACGATCGAAGGCGCGAGGAAAGCCGCACTGCCGGCCTTCGTCGAACCGGCGCTGGCGACGCTTGCGACCAGCCCGCCTGCCGGCGAACGCTGGCTGCACGAGATCAAGTTCGACGGCTATCGCCTGCAGGCCCATCTGAGCGCCGGTCGCGTCAAGCTCTCGACCCGGAGCGGCCTCGACTGGACGAAGAAATTCGGCAAGGAGATCGCGGCGGCGCTGCAGGCGCTTCCGGTCGGCACCGCGCTGATCGACGGCGAGCTGGTCGTCGAGACCTCGGCCGGCGTCTCGGATTTCTCCGCCCTGCAGGCCGACCTGAGCGAGGGGCGCAGCGACCGCTTCGTCTTCTACGCCTTCGACCTGCTCCACCTCGACGGCTACGACCTTCGCGAGGTGGCGCTCGAAACCCGCAAGGCGACGCTTCAGGCGGTCATCGCCGCCGGCGAGCCCGTCATTCGCTTCAGCCAGCATTTCGCCGAGGCCGGCGCACGCGTCTTCGACCATGCCTGCCGCCTCGGCCTCGAGGGCATCGTTTCCAAGCGCTCCGATGCGCCCTATCGCTCCGGCCGAAGCAAGAGCTGGCTCAAGGCGAAATGCTCGGGCCGGCAGGAATTCGTCATCGGCGGCTATGTGCCGTCCTCGACCTCGCGGCGCGCCATCGGCTCGCTGGTCCTCGGCATCCATGACAACGGCGCGCTGATCCCCGTCGGCCGCGTCGGCACGGGCTTCAGCGCCCGCCTCGCCGAGGAGCTCTATGCGCGGCTGGAGCGGATGCGGACGACGACGAGCCCGTTTGGTCGCCCGCTGACGGCCGAGGAAGGCCGGCAGGTGCGCTTCGTCCGTCCCGAGCTGGTGGCCGAGGTCGAGTTCCGGGCCTGGACCGCCGACGGGCATCTCCGCCATGCTGCGTTTCGCGGCCTGCGCGAGGACAAGGCGGCGGACGAAATCACGCGGGAGGTGCCCGGAATGACGGAGACCGGCAAGACGATTTCGAAGGCGAAGCCCGGCACCGAGGTGACCCAGCACGGTATCCGCCTCACCCATCCCGACCGCATCTACTGGCCCGACGCCGGCGTCACCAAGGAGGGCCTCGCCGACTATTATGCCGAGGTCTGGCCGCGCATCGAACCGTTCGTGACCGGCCGGCCGCTCTCGCTTCTGCGCTGCCCGAGCGGGATCGAGGGCGAACAATTCTTCCAGAAGAACGCCTGGAAGGGCCTCAACCCGGCGATCCACCTCGTCGACGACCCGGCAACGCCCGACATCGAGCAGCTGATCAGCATCGACGACCTCGACGGTCTGATCGCGCTCGTGCAGTCCGCGGTGCTCGAAATCCATCCCTGGGGCTCGACCGTCGCCGACTGGGAGCGGCCGGACATGATCATCATGGATCTCGACCCCGGCGAAGGCGTCGAATGGACGGCGGTGATCGCAGCCGCCGAAGAGGTGCGCCAGCGCCTCGACGACGCTGGGTTGGCGGCGTTCGTGAAGACCTCCGGCGGCAAGGGCCTGCACGTCGTCGCGCCGCTGAAGCCTGGGGCCGACTGGCCGTCCATCAAGGCCTTCACCAAGGCGCTGGCCGACGCCATGGCGGCCGACAGCCCGGACGCCTATGTCGCGACGATCGCCAAGGCGAAGCGTTCCGGCAAGATCCTGATCGACTATCTGCGCAACCAGCGCGGCCAGACCGCCGTCGCGCCCTACTCCACCCGCGCCCGCCCCGGCGCCCCCGTCTCGGCGCCGCTCGCCTGGGACGAACTAGCCCCCGGCATCGGCCCTGCCCATTTCACCGTGCTCAACCTGCCGACACGGCTGACGGCCCTGAAGCAGGATCCCTGGGCCGATTTCCGCAAGGCGGCGGCGCCGCTGGAAACCGCGCGGGCGGCCAAGGCGCGTGCCCCCGGCAAGGGCAACAAGTGAGCGCCGGCGGATCGGATTGACGAAGGCGGTGGGGGATCAGCCCTTCTTCGGCTTGGTTTCGGCCGAGAGGCTGCGCTTCAGCGCGTCGAAGATGCTGACGACATTGTCCTCGCTCTTCGGCCGCGGCTTGGCGAGCGTGGGCTTCCTGCCCTTCTTCTTGGCGGCGATGATCTCCAGCAGCTTCTCCTGGACGGGATCGCTGACAAGGGACGGCGACCATTCGATGGTCCGCGCCTCGATCAGCGCCTGCATCATCTCCATCAGCTTGGGATCGCCCTCGGTGCCGCCGATCGCTTCGAAATAGGCGCCGGATTCGCGGATCTCGTCGCCGAAATGCAGGGTCCAGAGCTCGATGCCCTTGTCGCGCGGCTTCAGCATCACCGCGCGCTCGCGCCGGTAGAGCACAAGCCGCGAGATGCCGACCGTCCCGGTCGAGGCCATGGCGTCGCGAATGACCGCGAACGCCTCCTCGCCGACGGGATCGTCGGGCACGAGGTAATGCGGCTTGTCGTACCAGATCCAGTCGACGTCCTCGCGCGGAACGAAGCTCTCGATGTCGATGGTGCGGGTGCTTTCCAGCGCGACGGAGGCGATCTCGTCGTCCTCGAGCAGGAGATAGTCGTCCTCTCCGCGCGGATAGCCCTTGGCCTGGTCGTCGTCCTCGACGACGTCGCCGGTCTCGCCGTCGACATACTGGCTGACGACGCGATTTCCCGTGGCGCGGTTCAGGGTGTGGAAGCGCACCTTCTCATTGTCGGTCGTCGCCGGCACCATCGCCACTGGGCAGGTCACGAGCGAGAGCTTCAGATAGCCTTTCCAGAACGACCGTGGCGCCATGATCCGACCTCAGCTCAGCAGATAGACCGCGAGAAAGCCGAGCACCACGAACCCGATGCCGGCACCCAGCATGTAGCGCAGCCGATGATGAACGACAGCCTGGCGCGCTTCGGTCGTCGACACCTCCGTTTCCTGTCCGGCCTCCGCGCTGATCCTGCGTTCCATATCTCGCCTCCTTTCGAGAAGTCCCGATTGCTGCCATGCGCGATCAGCCATGGGACTGATGCTCATGGGCGCGATGCCCGGCATTGCGCTTGCGGGTTGCGGCAGCCTTCTTCGCCGAGGCGGAGCGCTCGGATGCCGGGCGCGCGGCCGAGGCAGCGCCGCCCTTCTCGCCGCCCTTGTGGGCGGCTGGATGGCCCGTATGGGCTCCGCGTCCCGAGCCCGACTTCTTGCCGCCGCCGTCGTCCTTGTTGACGGTCGCCCAGGCCCGGCGTTCGGCTTCCTTCTCGGAAACACCCCGCTCTTCGTAGCTCTCGGCGATGTGCTCGGCCTTGCGTTCCTGCTTGTCGGTATATTTGGACTTGTCGCCGCGCGGCATGACGCACCTCCGTCGTTCCGAACGAAGGTCAACGCCTCGGGATACGGGCGGTTCCAGGAAGTGGCCACGACCTGCGACGAGGCCGTGGCCGCGAACCGGGCGTCGCGGTCGTCAGAACTTGCCGACGACGTTGAGGAAGGCGCCCCGGTCATCGAGCGTCTGGTCGCGCAGATCGTCGGAGAAGCGGCCGAAATTGTAGCCGACACCGACCTTGAAGTTGCCGCCGACATGCCGGTAGACGGCCGCCAGGACGCCGTAGTCCGTCGTATCGGCCGAAGGCATCACGAGCATCCGGCCCTCGAGCAGAAGGTCCCATTCCCTGACGATATGCAGGTCAGCGCGCACGACGCCGAGATGCGCCGAGGAATTGTCCCAGCTGGAGAAGGTCTCCGAGCCATCCGTAATGCGCTGCTGCACCTCGCCGATGCGGAAGCCGTACTTGCCGCCGACCGACAGCCAGGGGACCAGGTCGTAGACGAAATCCGCCGACAGGATGTGGCTGCGCTGCTTCGGGCCTTCCAGATTGCCGTTGACATCGACCTGGTCGGGACCGGGCAGATCGTAGAGCCAGGTGTACTTGAACAGCGCGTTGAGCCTGTCGTTGTCGACCGGGCGATAGGCATAGCCGAGCGACGCCTCGATATAGTCGCCGTCGTGGAACGCGCCGGCGGCGGAGTCGGACAGCACCGCGTCGACCTTGCCGAGGAAGCGCCAGTCCTGGCTCGTCTTCCAGGACAGGCCGGTGGCGAACAGATACGAGTTCAGGTCGCGCGATCCGTCTTCGGAATCCTCGAAGCGGGCCTCGCCGCGGACGCGGGCGCTGATCCCGGCCGGTTCGTCGTTGTAGCCGACCGACAGCGAGACCGCCTTGCGGTCGAAATCCGAACGCTCGAGCCCGGAGGCCGTATCGATCGTGCTGTCCCGGACGGAGCCGGCCTCGAAGCCGCTGTCGATCGTCCAGATGGCGTCGGGCGTGTAGACGACGCCATAGGTCTGGGTCAGCGACTGGCGGCTGCCGAACATGTCGTAGCTGTTCTCGGCATAGGCGGAAGCCGCCTCGCCGATCTTGCGCCGCGTGCCGCCGACGATGGCGCCGCGATCCGTGCCGACGAGATCGTAGTGGCGATCGACGTCGAAAGCGCGATCGGGATCGAGGCGATAGCCGATATAGTAGCGGTCGTCGGCCGTCGGATCATAGGTGACGGCGGCCAGCGCGCCGACGCCGCCGGTGCCGTAGGACGCTTCGCCGGTCAGGCCGACCTTGTCGGTCAGCTTGGTCTCGCCGCCGAGGCCGGCGCGGTCGTTGCGCCGGATGTCGCCGGAGCGGCCGAGCGTGCCCTGGCCGAAGCCATAGAGCTTCCAGTCGTCGTCGGCCTTGTATTCCAGCCGGACGCCGGCATCGACGCGCGAGCCGTCATAGCCCGTCTTGCCGGAGGCGGTGGCGAGCGGCGAGATCCGCTCGGTATGGCTGATACCGACCGAGGCCTCCCAATGCTCGTCGAACTTGTAGCTCAGGCTGGCCTTGCCCTCGTTCTTGCGCTTGCCCTCGGCGTCGGAAAACGCGTCGTAGACGAGCCCGAGGCCGATGCGCTCATTGAGCTCGATCTTGGCATGTGCGCCCCAGATCTGCTGGTCGACCCAGATCTCCTCGGAAAGGGTGGCGAAGCCCGCCTGCTTTTCCTCGTAGTAGCCGCCGATCGTTCCCTTCACGCCGCCCTTGGCGATGTCCTGGAGATCGACCTGGCCGCGCATGCGCCAGGCGGTGGCGTCGCGATCGCGGCCGCCGGGGCGGCCGGTGTCGGTCATCGTCAGGCCGCCGTCATAGGAGCGCGACGAACTGAAGCCCGGCCCCTCGGAGCGCGCGATCTCGGCCTCCAGGAACGTCGTCTCGGAATGGCGCAGCTGCACGTCGGCGCCATAGGCGAGCTGGTCCGCGTCGCCCGTGGTCTCGCTCATGCCGGTGACACCGACGCGAACCTTGTCGTTCAGCCATTGCTGGCCGCGACCGCCGAAGACATAGCCGTCGACGTCGCTGGCGACCGGCGTGTACTCGTACTGGGCGACGACATAGACCTTGTTGCCGCCGAGGGCACCATCGCGCACCGGGCTGCTCGTGCCGGTCGAGGACGACAGCGGCCGCTTCAGGATCATGACGCCCTGCATGTAGTCGAAGCTGTAGTCCTCGCCATAGGCGAGGGTCCGGCGCTCGACGACGAGGCCGGTGACCGCGTCGCGGATCTCGACGGTGACCGTCTCCGATCCGACCGTGATGTCCTGCCGCTTCATGAAGTAGGCGGAACCGCCGGTGCCGAGGAACTCGTCGCGCTGCGGCAGCGTGTCGGGCTGCGCCGCGTAAAGCGTGACTTCGCCCTTGCGCGCGCCGAACGAGGTCGTGTCCTCGGAACGATAGACGGCGCTCGCCCCGTACAGCGCGCGCTCCGAGCGCATGAACTCGGTGCCGGTGATCTGCGTCTTGTAGTTGCCCCACATGACGTGGCTGTCGCCGCGCTCGAGGCGCACGAAGAATTTGCCGTTGGTCGGCGCGTCCTCGATCATGGTCGAGTCGTCGCCATAGACGGGATAGTAGTCGTCCGGATCGAGGCGCCGCAGCAACTGGCGCGGGTCCTTGCTGTCGAGACCCCGGAACATGTTCTCGATCTTGTCCTCGCCGGTGTCGCCGGCGGCGGTCAGCAGGTACTTCCCCTTGATCTTGCCCTTCACATAGAAGGCCAGCCGACCATTGGTGTAGATGTTGTCGTATTCGCCGGGACGGACGGTCTCGATATTGGCGTCGCCCATGCGCTTGCCGACCGTCAGGTCCGCCAGCGCGACATAGAACCAGTCATTGTCCGGGATGTTGATCTGCCGGTTGAAGTCGAGCGCGCTCGGCTTCGACAGGCCCTGCACGGCGACGTCGACCTGATGGTCGCCGGGCGGCAGGATGCGCTGCACCACGAAGGCGCGCTCGGCGTCGAGCGGCACGGCCTCGCCAAGCGCGCTGACGCGATGTCCCTCGGGCACGTTGCGGCCGTAGACGGTCACCGCGCCGCCGTTCACCACGATGTTGCGCTTGGCGGTGCGGTCCTCGCCCATGCCGGGCGCGATCGCCGCCACCTTGGCGGCCGATTTGAACTCACGCGTCGTCCGCACGATGCTGAGCGGCACCGTCTCGTCGAAACGACCCTTGGCGTCGTAGACGCGCAGCACATAGTTGAATTCCGGCTCGCCTTCGACCTTGGCCGGCATCGTCCAGGTCGCCGTCTCGTTGATCCGGGTCGGGATCACCGCGACCGGGGTCTCGCGGTCCGGCCCGGTCGCCGGATAGATGCGGATCTCCGAGCGGGCGATGAAGGCCGGATAGTTGGCGGTCGACAGGAAGCGGACCGGCTCTCCGGCCCGGTAGCTGCGCCGCACGGGCGTCGTCGAGACGTTGAGAAGCGGCTTGGCCTCCAGCCCGTCGAATTTCACCTGGATGTCGACCTCGGCGAGGTCGACATCGGTCTTGCGCACGATGTCCTCCGCCGTAGGCTTCACACCCTCGGCGACGGGCTCGCCGTCGACGCTGATCGAGAACGGGATGTCGCCGCCCTCGGCCGACCAGGCCATTCCGGCCGGGCCGAACAGCGCTACTGCCGTTCCGGCAAGAAGCGCGGCGCGCAGGGCCGAGGTCGCATCGAAGAGGCAGGCTTTCACAACGGATCTCACTTGCTTGCCTCCACGCGCGTCTCGACGTCGAGCGGCTGGCGATGGCCCGCCGCTCGCCAGCGCCTGGCGATTTCCTTTTCCAGGGAGCGCATGCGCGCGTCCGCGAGCGCCTTGCCCTCGGCGGCGCCGAGGTAGCGGATGCGCAGGATCGACTTCTCCTTGCCGAGCAGGTCCACGAGCTGGTCGAGGCCCTTCACCCATTCCGGCCGCAGCTTGGCCGTGCCGGTGACGAAGGCCTTGTCCTGGAGGTCGAGCTTGACCACGCGACCGATCGCGGCGCCGAAGTTGAGCTTGGTCATCTTGCCGGCGGTCAGGCGCACGACACGCGGGTTCTCGGTGGTCAGGCTGTAGCCGGAGGGCAGCGTCCTTGTGTCGAGCTTCATGATGAAGTTCGAACCGATGCGGCTGTCCGGGAGGTCGGCGCAGGCGACGTGGAAGCGGCCATGCGCGTCCGTCGTGATCAGCACGCCGCGGACGGTGGCGACCCGCACGCCGGGCAGGCCAGGCTCGCCCTTGTCCTGGTAGCCGTTGCGGTTCTTGTCGTCGAAGACCTTGCCGATGATCTCGCCGCAATCGAAGACCGGATCGGCCAGGATCTCGACGGTCGCCCTCGCATCCGGCGCCACCTTGGCGCCGTCCTCGTCGGTCGCCATCGCCGTGTTGACGTGCTTGCCCGGCCCGGCCGAACTCAGCGCCAGCAGCCGCAGACGAATGACCGCCTTGCCGCCGCCCGACAGCGTCAGGTTCTCGAACACGACGTTGCGGCCACCCACGACCGGCGTCACCGCCACATCGTCGATCGTTGCCGAACCCTCGACGAAGCGGAATCCGGACGGGATCACATCGGTGACGGTCAGGCCGCGGATCCGGGCGACCGAATTGTTGGTCACCGTGATCGTGTAGGGCACCTTCTCGCCGATGCGGATGGTGCGCAGGCCGGCCTGCTTGGTCAGGCTGATGTCCGACGGCGGCACCGCCGGCAGCTCGAGCACTGCCTCGCTGGTGTCGGACTCGACGAGGTCCGTCGAACCGATGCCATCGGTGCGATTGCCCTGCGCCAGCGCCGTGTTGGTCACGCCGCCGACCATGCCGGCGGCATTGTCGATGTCGTCCTGCGTCATCGGGTAGGTGGCGGTGAAGGTCGCAGCCTCGCCCGGGGCGAGCGTCAGTGCGGCCGGCGACATCGCCGACAGCTTGGCGCCCGCGGGCAGACCGTTGAAGGTCGGGCCGGCGTCGAGCGGGGTCACCGCGTCGAGCGCAATGTTGCCGGTGTTGGTCACCTCGAAGCGGAAGATCAGCTGATCCCCCACGGTCGGCGCACCACTGCCGTCGGTGTCCTCGAACGCGCCGGTCTTGACGATTTCGAGCGACGGGGCGGGCGGAACGATGGGCACGATCACCGGCTCGTCGGTGTCGTTTGTCGGTCCGGACAGGTCCACGACAGGCTTGGTCGTCGATCCATCGACGTAGCTGGCCGTGACCGTCGCCTGGTTCTCGACCTGGCGGGCCTCGATATCGGCCAGGACGATGTCGTAGGTCGCCGTGAACGTCTGCGTTTCACCCGGCGCCAGATCGCCGACCTCGAAGGACGACGGCGTGATGCCCGGCAGCGGATCGGTGATCACGACGTCGCTGAGTTCGAGGTTGCCGGTGTTCGTCACCACGAAGGTGTAGGTGACCGTCTCGCCAAGCCTGGCCGGCTCGCTGATCGCCGACTCCGCCGTCTTCACCAGCGCGATCGACGGCAACCGGTCGAGCGGCACCACGATCTCGTTGGAATCGACCGGCGGCACGGCGGTTTCGGTACCCGTGACCGGATGCTTGTAGACGCCCTCGACCGACGCGGTGTTGCGCACCTCGCCCGCCTGGATGTCCGACTGCTTGACCGCGTAGGTCGCCGTCAGCGTCACGGCGTTCTCCGCGCCGGGCAGCAGCGTTTCGATCGTCTTCACCGGCATGACCAGGTCGGCCAGCGGATCGCTGACCGCGACATCGCTCAGCGTCACGTTGCCGGTGTTGGTGACCAGGAAGGAGTAGGTGATCACGTCGCCGGGCCTCGGCGGCGTGCTGAGCGCGGCGGTGTGCGACTTCACGATCGACAGCGACGACACGACGTCGAACAACTGCTCGGTCGGCGTGTCGTTGGTGATGTCGGTGCCCGATGTGTCGGTCACCGTTTGGGGGATACCGCCGGTGCCGGGGCCTGCCCCGGAAACGACAGCCGTGTTGGCGAAGCTGCCGCGATCGATATCGGCCTGCGTCAGCGCGTACGTCGCCGTGAAAGCGTCGGTATTGACGTCGCCCGCCTCCAGAGGCCCGGTCCAGCCGGACGGATTCAGCACCGTGACGCCGGTGACCTGCTCCGTCAGCGCGATGTTGGTGAGCGTGACGTTGCCGGTGTTGTGGACGGCGAAGGCATAGGTGATCACGTCACCCGGCTTCGGCGGCGTGCTGAGTGCGGCGCTGGCGATGGTCTTGACCAGGCGGATATCCGGCTCGCGCGCCAGGCTCGTGGTGGTCGGATCATCGGTTTCGAAGGTCGTGCCGCCGCGATCGGTCACGGTCTTCGTCGGATCGATCGTGGAGATGCCCGTGGTGACGGCGGTGTTGACCACCGAGCCGGCGTCGATGTCCTCCGGCTTGAGCGGGTAGCTCGCCCTGATGACGATCTCCGTACCCGTGGCGTTGCCGGCCTTGTTCTGCGGCTGCAGCACGACCGTCGCCAGCGCGGCCGCATCGGCAGCGTTGATCACCACGCCCGGCAGCAGGTCGACCAGCGTGATGGTATCGAGCGGCACGTTGCCGGTGTTGCGGATGACAATCCTGTAGGTGATCACCTCGCCGGGATGCGGCGGGTTGGACAGACCCGAGACATCGCCCAACTTGGTCAGGGCGATCGCCGGCGTCTGCGCCGGCAGCTCGGTGACGAGTTCGTTGGAGTTCTTCGGCGTCTCGGGGCCCGACGGGCTGTCGAAGCCGATCCTTGCCTGGTTCGTCACCTCGCCGGCATTGATGTCGGCCTGCGTCAGCGGCGCGGTGACCGTGAAGCTGGCCGTCGCGCCCGGCACGAGGCTGGCAACGCTCGCCGGCGACACCGTGGCGCCGGGGAACGGATCGCTGACGACCAGATTGGTCAGCGTGACGTTGCCCGTATTGGTGGCGGTCACCGTCCAGGTCAGTCGGTCGCCGGCGCGCGGCACGTCCGGGATGGTGCCGGTCAACGCCTTGACCAGCGTCAGGTCCGGCTTGCGGTACAGCGGCACCGAAACCTGGCTCGCCGGCGTGGTGATCGGGGTATTGCCGGGGCCATGCACGCCGCTGGCGGTGGCGCGGTTGTCGACCTTGCCGGCATTGATGTCGGCAAGCTTGACGGCATAGTCGGCATAGACGACCGCCTCGGCTCCGGGGGCAAGCTCGCCAATGGCGAAGGCCCCGGCCGGATCCGGCGAGACGCCGGCAAGCGCGTCCGTCACGGCGACGTTGCGCAGCGTGGTGTTGCCAGTATTGGTGACCGTGAACCGATAGCGGACCTTGTCGCCGACCACCGTCGGATTGGCGACGGCACTCGATTCCAGCGCCTTGACGAGGGTGAGGCCCGGCCTGTCGAGTGCCGGAACCGTGGCGCTGTCCGTGTCGGTGACATTGACCGGCACGCCGCCATTGACGCCCCACTGGCCCGTGGCCGTCGCCGTGTTCGGCGAGCTGCCATTGTCGAGGTCGGCCTGCGTCAGCCTGTAGGTGGCGCTGAAGGTGGTGCTGTCCGACTGACCGGGATCGAGGCGCGGGATGACGACATCCGGCAGGCCGATCAGCCCGACCTTCGGGTCCGTGACCTTGACGTTGAGCAGCGGCGTCTTGCCGGTATTCGTGACCGTGAAGCTGTAGGTGACCAGTTCCCCGATCGCCGGCATGGCCCCGGTCGCGCTGTAGCTCGCCGTCTTCTCGAGCGTGACGGCCGGCGATGCCGCTGGCGTCACCGTGGTCGGCGTGTTGTTGCCGGACTCGTTCGGGATACCGTTGCCGTCGGGATCGGGGTTCGAATTGTTGTGCGACAGATCCGTGGCATTCCTGCCCGAATGCTCGCCGGTGCCGGAGACCTGCGCCTGGTTGGTATGGACCAGCGCCGGTACGACACGCGGAATCGCAGGATTCACATGAACGGTGTAGGACGCCGTGCCGGTCGCGCCCGCGGCCAACGTTCCTGCCGAAACAAGAGTGGTGCTGGTTGCCCCGTTGAACTCCGAGTGACCCGTTCCGAAGGTCCCGGAAACCGAGCTGACACGATACTGCCCCTCGGCCGGGTCCGCGCTGCCGCTATTGGTTCCGAAATTCTGCGAGGCATCATTGAGGATGTCGGTGACGGAGATGCCCGTCATCGGCTCGAGGCTGAAGTTCTTGACCGTCAGCGAATAGGTGATGGTGTAGCTGCCATCGGCCAGGACAACCGGGGCTCCCGCCACCTTGCCAAGGCCGATGCGGGCGACCGGAACGCGCGTGAAGTCATGGCCGGTGCCGCTCACCGTATTGGTGATGACGATGTTGTCGATCCGGCTGGTGCCATTGGCGACGGCCGTTCCCGCGCCGGTGCCTGGCACTGCCCTGCCGGGGTTGAGGTGCTGTTCGGACAGGGTGCCATAGAAGACGCGGTAGGTGCCGGGCGGCAGTTCGCCGAAGCTGTAGGCGCCATCTGCGCCCGTCGGGACCGAGCGGGTGATCTCGGCGCCGTCATGCAGCGCGGTTCCGACCAGGCTGATGGTGACGCCGCCAATGCCGGTGTCGATCACCGCCTGCTGCGTGCCGCTGTCGTTGAAGTCGCGATAGATCTTGCCGCTGATGCTGCTGCCGAGGACGGTGTTCACACTGCCCCTGCCGGTATTGTTCGACGGGTTCTCGTCGAAGGACAGCGTCGTCGCCGTCGCCGAGTTCTCGGCCGACTGGGCGGAGATCTTGGTGATCTTGGTCGTCAGCGTGATGCTGACGGATTTGCCGGGCTCGATGTCGCCGAGCTCGCAGCTGATGTTGCGTTGTCCCACGACGCCGATGCAGGTGCCGGCGGTCGTCACCGGCGGCGCCGTCAACTCCATGCCGTCCGGCAACTCGTCCACCAGCGTGACCCATTCGGCCACCTCGATGCCGGCCGCGGCCTTGTTGGTCACGGTGATCGTCCAGGAGAATTCCTGACGAAGGTCGATCGTCGAGACGCTCGGGACCTTCTTCACCTCGAGGTCGGCGCGAACGCGCACCGTCGTGTCCTCGTAGGACAGGTTGTTGTCCTGCGGCGCCTCGTAGCCGGGCACCGTTTCGTCGGAAGTGACCGAGACGTCGTTGGTATGCCGGCCCCGGGCGACCGCCTGCATGTCGATCGTGAAGGTGACCGACTCCCTGGCCGCCAGATGCGGAACGGTGCAGGTGACATTGCCGCCGGGGGTGGCACCGGCGCTGTTCACCACGCAGCTGCCGCCATTCGGCGGGCTCACAAGCCGGGCGTTGGCCAGGCCCGCCACGGGCAGCGTGTCGACGATCCTGACGTTCGTCGCGTCCGACGGGCCGCTGTTGCGGACGGTGACGGTGTATCGCGTGTCGGTGCCGATCAGCACCGGATCGGGACCGTCCGTCTTGGTGACGATCAGATCGAGCTCGGGCGGCCGGATCGTGATCGGCAGGCTGGCGGCATTGTTGTCGGGATCGGTCTCGGCGGTCGTCGTCGAGACCACCACCTGGTTGAGGATCGAGGTATTGGTGAGCGGTGTCGTCGGCACCACGCGCACCGTCACCGTCTGCTGCGCGCCGTTGTTGACGGTGCCGAGACTGCAGACCAGCGTCCGGTTGCCGGTCGCCGTGACCGTGCCGGCCGCCGGGGCCGTCGCACAGGCGCCGGAGCTCGGAACCGCATCGAGGAAGCGCAGGCCGAGCGGGAGCGTGTCGGTCAGCGTCACGTTCTCGGCATGGCTCAGGCC
>JAEWAD010000429.1 GCA_023391905.1 Pseudomonadota bacterium
GCTTCACGCGGGGCATCGCGGCCCATGTCGCCGGCCCGGAACTGCCGACCCTTCTGGCCCGCCTCAACGCCCACGATCCCGGCCTGACCATCGAGGTGCGGCTCGACAATTCGCGCACCCTGCTCGACGCCTTCGATCGCGGCGAGCTCGACGCCGCCATCGTCCGCCGCGAGGACGACCGCCGCGACGCCGAAATCCTCGGGCCGGAGGATTTCGGCTGGTTCGCCGTACCGCACTTCGAACATCGTCAGGGAGAACCCGTACGCCTTGCCGCCCACTCGCCTTCCTGCGGCGTGCGCGACATGGCCACGCGCGCCCTCGACGCGGGCAGCATCCCGTGGATCGACGTGTTTCTCGGCGGCGGCGCCTCGGTGGTGACGGCCGCGGTCTCGGCCGGCCTCGCCCTCGGCGCGTTTCCCTGCCGGCTGGCGCCGCCCGGCACCATCGAGGTCAGCCAGCGCTTCGGCCTACCGGAACTGCCGTCGACGCAGATCGTGCTGCTTTCGACGCTGACCGACGCCAAGTCGCGCGGGGCGCTGCGCACGCTCGCGGCCGCTTTTCGCGAGCACCGGGCCTGACGGCCGCTCCAACGCTTTTCGAGCTTTGACCGCGCCTGTGCAGCGGGCGGGTCGGGCCTCAGATGCCGGCGTTTCCCCGGCCTGCCCTGGCGACCTCTCCCCCACCGGGCCGACTCGCGACGCACCCGCTTGCCGAGACAAAATCAATGTGATTTATTTCCCTGAGGCCCCGCAAGAATGGGCCGCAGGAATGCAAGAGACGGCCGCCAGAGCCGTTCGATCGAGGAAACACCCCACGGGAGATTTCATGATGCGCTTGCGTCTCGTCACCGCGTTGCTGGCTTCCGCCGCCGCGCTTGTCGCCGTATCCGCCCAAGCCCAGGATCTCGTCACCAAGGACCGCGTCGGTCCGGCCGACGCCCCGAAATCCTTGACCCTCCGCCTCACCGGCGACGGCCCGACCAGCACCGATCCGGTCTGGGCCGAAGGCTACAAGAAGCTCTTTGGCGAGTTCATCCAGCGCCATCCGGGCTGGCGCATCGACCTCGAGCGCATGTCCGACAATATCGGCCAGGAACAGGCTCGCATGCTGGAGCAGGCGAAGTCGGGCCAGGGTCCGGACTGCGCCGCGGTCGACAGCTTCGTGCTCGCCCTGTTCAAGGGCGCCAACGTGCTGCAGCCGCTCGACGAATACTTCACCAAGGAAGAAGTGGCCGACCTCTTCCCGTTCATCCGCGACGGCCTCACCGGCGCGGCCGGCAAGATCTATGCCTGGTGGTGGAATACCGATCTGCGCGTCCTCTACCGCAACAAGGACATCGTGCCGGACGCGCCGCAGACCTGGGAAGATCTGAAGGCCGCCGCCATCGCCTCCAAGGACAAGGGCATGGAAGGCGTGCTGTTCAACGGCGGCCGCTGGGAAGGCACCACCTTCGACTGGCTCGCGAATTTCTGGGCGCAGGGCGGCAAGCTCGTCGACGACAGCGGCAAGCCGGTCTTCGCCGAGGGCGAGAACCGCGAGAAGTTCCTGAAGGCGGTCAACTACTTCAAGGATCTCGTCGATTCCGGCGCGGCACCGAAGCGCGTCGCCACCATCGTCAATTATGACGAGTTCAACGCCGCCGCGGCGGCCGGCTCGACCGCCCTCTTCATCGGCGGCAACTGGCAGTATGGCCAGCTCAAGAACACGCTGGAGCCGGAAGAGTTCGAGAAGTGGACCTTCTCGGAAATCCCCGGCCCGACCAAGGACCAGCGCTCGACCGGCACCGGCGGCTGGACCTTCGGCGCCTTCTCGAAGGACCCCGAGAAGGTCGCCATGTGCGCGGCGATCGTGAAGGAGATCTATGCCGGCCCCGGCAACGCGCTGCAGCAGCAGCTGCCGACCGCCAAGGCGCTCTACGGCAAGTACGACGTCTTCAAGACCCCGGCCAACGAGACCTTCGCCAAGGCGCTCGAGAACGGCCAGGCCCGTCCCGGCGTGCCGATCTATCCGGAGATCTCCAACCAGATCCAGGTGATGATGGGCGAGGTGCTCGCCGGCACCAAGACGCCCGAGGCCGCGCTCGACGCCGCCAACGCCGCCGTCCAGGCCGCCTACGCCCGGCCCTGACGGATCCGACGCGACCATCCCGGCCGGCGACGCTCTCGCCGGCCGGGACCACCGGGCGGCGCGTTTGGGCAGGAGCGAAACATGCAGACGACACAGGCGGCCACCATGGCCGTGAGCCGGCGCGTGGCCGGCCCCAGCCTGGGGCGGCGCCTCGAGGCCAACCCCTTCACATGGCTCGTGCCCGTCGCGGTCATGCTCGGCATCTTCTATCTCTACCCGATCTTCGACGTGTTCCGGCTCGGCCTGACCAATGCCAGCCTGGTCGGCACCGGCGAGCAGTACACGCTCGCCACGCTCAGGGCGATGCTCGAGAACCCGGCGCTGGGCGGCATCCTCTGGACCACCTTCGTCTTCACCTTCGGCAGCGTCGTCGGCCAGCAGCTCTTCGGCCTCGCCATCGCGCTGATCGTCATGCGCGGCGAGCGGCGCAAGCTCAAGGGCATGGTCGCGCTCCGCACCATCGTGCTGATCGCCTGGGTCATCCCCGGCATCGCCAACGGCCTGATCTGGCAGATGCTGTTCAGCGAAGCCCCGTTCGGCGCCATCAATTCCGTGCTGCGACTGATGCACATCCCGCCGGTCGCCTGGCTCTCCGACCCGCACAACGCCATGCTGTCCGCCGTCATCTCGAATGTCTGGCGCGGCACCGCCTTCTCGATGATCGTGTTCTACGCGGCGCTGAAGGCGATCGACCCGACGCTCTATGAGGCCGCCAGCGTCGACGGCGCCAGCGGTTCCCAGAAGCTGCGCTTCATCACGCTGCCGCAGCTGCGCGCCGCCATCCTCGTCAACTCGATCCTCGTCACCATCCAGACGCTCAACACCTTCGACGCGATCATCTCGCTGACCGGCGGCGGCCCCGGCCGCGCTACCGAGGTGCTGTCGCTCTTCACCTTCAACACCGTGTTCCGCAACTACGACCTCGCCGGCGGCAGCGTGCTGTCCGTGCTGATGCTGGTGATCAGCCTGGTGCTGGCGCTCGGCTACGCGTCGTTCCTGCCGCGTCGGGAGGTGTCCGAATGACCATCGAACAGCGCGAGAAATGGGGCGACGCCCTCACCTACCTGGCCGCGATCATCATCGCCGCCTTCTTCCTGACGCCGCTCGCCTGGCTGCTGTCGCTGTCGCTCAGGACCCGGCAGGAAGTCTTCCTCGGTGCCAGCCGCTTCATCCCGAAGCGGCCCACCTTCGACAATTTCGCCCAGATCCTCTCGGACCCGACCTTCCTGCTCTACCTCTGGAACGGGCTGAAGCTGTCGGCGCTCGGCGGCCTCGGCTGCCTGCTGGTGGCGGCGCCGGCCGCCTACGCCTTCTCGCGCTTCTGGTTCTCCGGCAAATCGGCGCTGATGATGGCGATCCTCGCCTTCCAGATGATCTCGCCGCTGGTCATCCTCGTGCCGCTCTACCGCTACATGAGCGCGCTCGGCCTCATCAACAGCCATTTCGGCGTCACCATGGTCTACATCGCCGTCAGCGTGCCGATGTGCGTCTGGCTGGTGAAGGGCGCCATCGACAACATCCCGAAATCGCTGGAGGAGGCCGCGGCGATCGACGGCTGCAGCCGCTTCGGCACGTTCTGGCGCATCACGCTGCCGCTCGCCGCGCCGGGCCTCGCCTCGGCCTTCATCCTGATCCTGATCCTGAACTGGTCGCAGTTCCTGATCCCGTTCCTGCTCCTGAACAAGGACGCGCAGCTGCCGATCTCGGTGGCCATCTTCAACTTCTCCGGCACCTCCAACGCGTCCACCACCCAGGTGCTCGCGGCCGCCTGCCTCGTGGCGGTGGTGCCGGCCATCGTCGCCTTCCTCCTTCTGCAGCGCATGATCGTCGGAGCCCTGACCGCCGGCGCCGTGAAGGGCTGATCCCGAACCCATCCATCGCTTTCATCGAGCTTCTTTTTGATACGGAGAATTGGAATGTCCCTGACCCTCCAGCAGCGGCTCGACCGCATCGGCGTCCGCGTCGAGGAACTGGGGTTCTGGCGCGAGCGCGAGACCGTGGCGGTCGAGGGCTGGCGGTTCAACGGCGCGCCGATCGCACTCGGCGGCTTCTGGCCCAAGCGGGACGGCGCCATCGCCCTCGACGCCGAGGCGACCGTGCCGGCGCACTGGACGCTGGCTGACACGCGCCTGCTGATCGACGTCGGCGGCGAGAGCCTGATCACGCTCACCCCGGAGGGCAAGGGAACCGAGACCCGCTTCGGCCTCGACCCCTATCACCAGGAATTCCCCGTCCCCGGCCAGCGCTTCCAGATCCATGTCGACGCCGTCGCCCGCCTGCCCTTCGGCGAGCCGGTGCGCGAGCCGCGCCTGACCCGCGCCCATCTCGCCTGGATCGACCAGCCGGTGCACGAGCTCGCGCTGCTGCTGCAGCAGGTGCTGGAGACGGCGCGGATGCTCGGCGACCACGAAGTGGTGCCGCATCTCGCCACCGCCGCCGAGCACACCTTCGCCGCCCTCGACTGGCCCTCGGCGACGCAGGATTACGTCGCCCGCACGGCGCCGCAGCGCGGCCAGCAGAAGATCTGGCAATTGCCGCCGCTCAAGGCCGATCCGGAGGGCCTGCGCCAGGACCACCGCGCCAGCGTGAAGCGCGCGCTCGAAGACCTGCGCGAGACGCTGAAGGGCCTGAAGGCGCGCTATCCGCAGCAGGGCAAGCTCGGCATCACCGGCCACGCCCATATCGATCTCGCCTGGCTCTGGCCCTATGACGAGACCCGTCGCAAGGCGCGGCGCACCTTCAACACCGCGCTCCGCCTGATGGAGCGTTTTCCCGATTTCGTCTTCAACCAGTCGACCGCCGCCTATTACGCGCAGATCGAGGAGGACGACCCGGCGCTGTTCGAGGAGATCCGCGCGGCCGTGAAGAGCGGCCAGTGGGAGACGATCGGCGGCATGTGGGTCGAACCCGATACCAACATGCCGACCGGCGAGAGCTTCGTGCGCCAGATCCTCTACGGCCAGCGCTATTTCGAGGAGAAGTTCGGCGTCCGCCATCGCGTCTGCTGGCTACCCGACTGCTTCGGCTTCTCGCCCGCCATGCCGCAATTGCTGCGCCAGGGCGGCATGGATTCCTTCTTCACCATCAAGGTGAACTGGTCGGAGACCAACCGATTCCCGTATGACCTGTTCCAGTGGGAGGGCCTCGACGGCAGCCGCGTGCTGGCCCATACCTTCGACAATCCGGTGCGCGGCTATAACGGCTCGACCGAGCCGGAGGCGATCCTCGGCACCTGGGGCAATTTCCGCGCGAAGACAATCCATGACGAGAGCCTGCTCGCCGTCGGCTATGGCGATGGCGGCGGCGGCGTGACGCCGGAAATGCTGGAGCGTCAGGCGCAGCTCGCCGACTTCCCGGCCGTGCCGGCGCTCGCCCCGGTGCGCGTCGAGGACGTCTTCGCCCGCATGCACGAGATCCCGGCCTCGCAGGTCCCCGTCTGGTCGGGCGAGATCTATCTCGAACTGCACCGCGCCACGCTGACGACGCAGAGCCACACCAAGCGCCTGCATCGCCACGCCGAGCGGGCGCTGATCACCGCCGAGACGGTCGCCTCGCTCGCGACCCTGCTGGGCGCGGCGAAGCCGGAGAGCCTGGAGCCGGCCTGGCGCAAGGTGCTCAAGAACGAGTTCCACGACATCCTGCCGGGCTCCGGCATCCGCGAGATCTATGACGACGCCGAGCGCGAGCTGGGCGAGGCGCTCGAAACCGGCCTCGCCGCGCAGCACGACGGTCTCGCGGCGCTCGTGGCCCAGCTTCCCAAGGGCGACCTCGACGACGCGATCGTCGTCGTCAATCCGGACCTGCATGCCCGCCCCGTGCGCGCCGAGATCGATGGCAAGCCGCTGGCGCTCGACGTCACCGTGCCGCCGCTCGGCATCCTCGTGCTGGACAAGAAGGACCTCGCTCCGGCCTCCGGCCTCAGCGTCTCGAAGACCAAGCTCGAAAACAGCCTGATCCGCGTCACGCTCAACCCGGACGGCACGCTCGCCAGCCTCTTCGACAAGCGGGCCGGCCGCGAGGCGCTCGCCGGCCGCGGCAACCAGCTCTGGGTCTATCCCATGGACAAGCCGCGCAACTGGGACGCCTGGGACCTGGAGGACGACTACACCGCCAATGGCCAGGAACTGACCTCGTTCGAGAGCTTCGAGGTGGTCGAGGACACGCCGCACCGGGTCGGTATCCGGATCGTGCGCAAGTTCCGCGATTCGACCATCACGCAGACGCTGCAGCTTCTCGCCAACGCGCCGCGCCTCGACATCAAGACGGATCTCGACTGGCACGATCGCCGCGTCCTGCTTCGCACCCAGACGCCGGTCGACGTGCGCTCCGACCTCGCCACCTTCGAATGCGCCTTTGGCGTCGTCCGCCGCACCACCCACACCAACACCTCGTGGGACGCCGCGAAGTTCGAGGTGCCGGCGCATCGCTTCGCCGACCTCTCCGAGCCGGGCTTCGGCGTGGCGCTGCTCAACAACGGCAAATACGGCCACAGCATCAAGGACAACGTTCTCGGCCTCAGCCTGCTGCGCGCGCCGATCTATCCGGACCCGCTCGCCGACGAGGGCGAACAGAGCTTCGTCTACGCGCTGATGCCGCATCAGGGCGCCTGGCACGAGGGCGAAGTGCGCGAGGAGGCGCTGGACCTGAACCAGCCGCTGCTCGCGACGAGCGCTTCCGGCCTCGCCGCCGGCACGGAGACGCCGATCGCGATCTCCGGCATCCCGGCCGGCATCGGCGGGCTCAAGGGCAGCGAGGAC
>JAEWAD010000459.1 GCA_023391905.1 Pseudomonadota bacterium
CCGGGATGAGCGTGGCGCGCAGCGAGCTCAGGAACAGGTAGATGACGCCGATGACGATGACCACGGCGAGCAGCAGGCTGCGCTCGACCTCCTCGAAGGAGCCGGCGATGAAGTCGGCATCGTCGGAGGTGATGCGGATCGAGACGTCCTTCGGCAGCGTCGTCTCGAGCTCCTGCACGGCGGCGCGGACGGCGCTGGAGATGGCGAGCGTGTTGGAGCTCGCCTGGCGCACGATGCCGATGCCGACGCCGGTGCGGCCATTGACCTGCAGGCTCGAGGATTTGGCGGCGGGGCCGAACACGACGTCGGCGACGTCGCCGACCCGCGTGTCGCCCTTGATGCGGATCGCCTTGACGTCTTCGGCGCTCTTCACGCTGGCGTCGGCGCGCACGAACATGTTGCGGTTCGTGTCCTTGAGATTGCCGGCCGGCACGTCGAGCGCGACCGTGTCGAGCGCCGTCTTCAGGTCGGCGACCGTCAGCCCGTAGGCGGCGAGCCGCATCGGGTCGATATAGATCGAGATGTTGGGCGAGCGGTCACCGTTGATCTGCACGTCGGCGACGCCGTCGACCGCCTTCAGCCGGTCGACGATGACGTCGTTCACCAGCTTGGTCAGGTCCTCGATCTTCGTCGTCGGCGAGGTGATGGCGAGGCGCATGATGGCGTCGCCATTGGTGTCGGCCTTGGCGATCGTCGGCGGATCGGCGTCGTCCGGCAGGTTGCGCTGGGCGTTGCCGACCGCGTCGCGCAGATCGTTGGCGGCGACGTTGATGTCGGTCGAATCGGAGAACTGCACCGTGACGCGGCTGCGGCCGCTGGTCGATTGCGAGGAGATGTCGGTCCAGCCGGTGACGCCGGCGGCCGCCTTCTCGATGACGCTGGTGATCTCCTTGTCCATCGTGTCCGGCGTGGCGCCGGTATAGGTGGTCGTGATGGTGACGACCGGCTGGTCGATATTCGGCAGCTCGCGGATCTCGACGCCGCCATAGGCCGCGAGGCCGGCGACGACGATGAGGAGGTTCATCACGATCGCCAGCACGGGCCGGCGCACGGAAAGCGCCGAGATGCCGCCGGGAACCGTGCCGGCCTTCGGCATCGGGTCATGCGTCATGTCGTGCTCGGAGGCAGCGCCGGCGGGGCGCGGATCGGGCGTATCGGAACCGTCGACGCGCATCGTCAGCTTCCCTTCGCGACGCTGGCCGGCTCGGCGCCGGGCTTGCCGCCCTCGGCCTCGGCACGGGTGGTCTGGTCGGCGCCGAGCTCGGTCACCTTGGCGCCGTCGCGCAGCCGCTGCAGCCCCTCGACGACGACCCGGTCGCCACTCTTCAGCCCCTCGCCCGAGACCAGCACCTGGCCGCTCTGGCGCTCGAGCACGCGGATCGGCATGCGCTTGGCGGTGTCGGCGTCGACGACCCAGATATAGGAGCCGTTGCGGTCCCACTGGATGGAAAGCGCGGGGATCGCCAGACGCTCCTCGCCGCCGAAGCTCAGCGTCACCACCACCGACATGCCCGGCTTGACGCCGACCGCATTCGCCTCCGCCGCGTCGAGCGACGCCTCGACCTTCAGGGTGCGCGCGGCCGGATCGACGCGCGTATCGATCGAGGCCACCTGGCCGGAAATGCGGGCGTCGGGCTTGCTCGCGGCGACCGCCGTGACCGGCAGCCCCTCGGCCAGGCGGCCGGAATAGCGTTCGGGCACGGGGAAGCTCACCAGCAGCGTCGAGACATCATCGAGCGTCGCCACGATCGTCGCGGAGGTGACGAAATCGCCGACCGAGATGTCGGTCAGGCCGACGACGCCCTCGAAGGGCGCGGTGATCGTGCGGCGGTCGAGCGCGATCTGCGCGCTCAGCACGGCGATCTGCGCCTTGCGCTCGACCGACTGCGCATCCTCCAGCGCAGAGACCGCGATGTTGCGGCTGCTCGCCAGCCTCTGCGCCCGGTCGAGCGCCGCCTTCGCGTCCTTGAGCGCGACATTGGCGAGGTCGAGCGCGACGCGCTGGTCGGAATCATCGAGGCGGACCAGCGGCTGGTCCTTGGCGACCTTGTCGCCCGCCTTGAACAGCACCTCGGTGACGATGGCCGAGACCTGCGGGTAGACATTGACCGAGCGCGGCACCTTGACCGTGCCGACGGAGCGGACCTGGTCATTCTCGGCGACCGTCGTCACCGCGTCGGTGACGACATAGGTCGGACCGAAGCGCATCGGCCCGCCGCCTCCCCCGCCCTGTCGCGCGGCCGTGGCGCCATCGGCGGCCGATTCGCGGTTCTGGTGGTAGTACCAGCCGCCGGCCGCCAGAACGACGACGACGAGACAAAGCAGAAACTGTTTCCAAAGCGCCATGTTCAATCCGGTATGTGGGCCCGTTCATGCCTTGAACGCAAAACCGCGCCGCTTCCGTCGGGGCCGCTCGAAAAAGTTTCCCGACCCGAAGCGGACCACGCCGCCATCCCGGCGAGCGGCGCCGACGGCGCATAGCCCTCCAAATACATGTCGCGACGCAGCGTTTTCGCCAGCTCCCGGACCGGGAACGGCACGCTATGCACAACCCATTGCACCCCGGCACGACCTGGCGCGCCGGCTCGCGAGCCCCGCCGCCATGCCTCGCGCAGGGCGACCGGCGGGCGCCCGGCCGGCGAAAAACGGCCTATCCCGGCGCTTCTCCGCCGCTGCGGGGACATTGGAATGAGGTTCGCACCTCAAATCCGGCGGCCGGATCGAAATGATCATTTCGAGGCCGTGAGCCGTGTTGCATTTCTGGACTTTACTCAGCGGCTTGGATCGTGGACGGTATGCGCCGGAGAAATGATCCCGCGCGCGGATCAAACGGGGAGCCGAGGATACCCGTCCGCGCGTCCATCTTGGAGGTTGATTGATGGCAAGTCTGACGTTGCGCGAAGTCCAGAAGTCGTTTGGAGAGGTGCCGATCATTCGCGGCGTCGATCTCGAGGTGAAGGACGGCGAATTCTGTGTCTTCGTCGGCCCGTCGGGCTGCGGCAAGTCGACACTTCTTCGCCTGATCGCGGGCCTCGAAGGCACGACGGACGGCACGGTCCGCATCGGCGACCGCGACGTGACCCGTCTCGCGCCGGCCGAGCGCGGCGTGTCGATGGTGTTCCAGTCCTACGCTCTCTATACGCACATGACGGTCGCCGAGAACATCGGCTTCGGCATGAAGATGGCGAAAATGCCGAAGGCCGAGATCCAGGAGCGCACCCAGAAGGCGGCGAAGATGCTGCATCTGACCGAGCTGCTGCAGCGCCGTCCGGCCCAGCTCTCCGGCGTCCAGCGCCAGCGCGTCGCCATCGGCCGCGCCATCGTGCGCGAGCCCGACGTGTTCCTGTTCGACGAGCCGCTGTCGAACCTCGACGCCGCCCTGCGCGTGCAGATGCGCATCGAGATCTCGAAGCTGCATAACGACCTCGGCGCGACGATGATCTACGTCACGCACGATCAGGTCGAAGCCATGACCATGGCCGACAAGATCGTCGTGCTGAACGCCGGCCGCATCGAGCAGGTCGGCTCGCCGCTCGAGCTCTACCACCGCCCGAACAACCTCTTCGTCGCCACCTTCATCGGCAGCCCGAAGATGAACCTGTTCAACGTCAACGTCACGGAAGTGACCGGCGGTTCGGCGATCGTCGCCCTGCCCGGCGGCTCGACGCTGGCGATCCCGACCCGCGGCGCCTCGGTCACCCCGGGCCCGATGACCCTCGGCGTCCGTCCGGAGCATCTCACGATCGCCCCGACCGAGACCGGCGGCATCCCGGGCACCGTTTCGCTCTCCGAGCATCTCGGCGGCGAGACCATGCTCTATGTCGACGTCGAAGGCGCCGAATCGACCATCGTCAAGGCCGACGGCCTGGCCGGCCAGCGCGCCGGTGACAAGGTCCGCATCGTCGTCGCCCCGGAGACGGTCCACCTGTTCGACAAGTCGGGCAAGGCGATCGTCAACGGCTCGCTGATCTAAGGCCGTCGCCGGAAGCCCGCTTCCGGCCGCCACGAACACCGACGCCCGGAAGGCTCGCCTTCCGGGCGTTTTTTCATGCGCCATTCGTTAACGCTCGCGGCCTTTTCCGGGTCGGCTCGAGCCGCTCGCGGGCCGCCTTCTCACCGCGCGAGTTGAGTTCCGGAAAAGGTTACTCTAAATAGAAGGTATTAACGGCCGACGCGGCTGCGACCGATTCCGGGCGCCTGCGCGACGAGACTATCGAGGGACGCCCATGCGCCTGACTCAGCAGACCAGCTATTCGATCCGCATCCTGCTCTATTGCGCCGCCAATCCGGACAGCAACAGCCGGATCAAGGACATCGCCGCCACCTACAGCATCTCCGAGCTGCATCTCTTCAAGATCATGCACGTGCTCGTCGAGAGTGGCTTCGTCGAGACGATCCGCGGCCGCAATGGCGGCATTCGCCTCGCCCGCCCCGCCAACGCCATCTCGATCGGCGAGGTCGTGCGCGCGACGGAGAGCAATTTCTTCCTGACCGACTGCTTCGACACGACCAACCGGGAGTGTCCGCTCGTCGATTCCTGCGGCGTGAACCGGATCCTGGCCGAGGCGCTGCGCGCCTTCTTCGCCGTGCTCGACAGCTACACGATCGCGGATGTCGCCAAGGACCGCGGCCAGCTTCGCGGCCTGCTCGACCTCGACCCCATGCATTCGATGGTCGCCGCCTCCTTCGCGCCGCAACCCTCCTGAGTTGTGGCGAGCCGCACTTTATTGTTGACTTTCAACCTCATATTTTAATAGCTGCACATGCGGCTCTCATCGTCGAACGATGGCGCCGGCTTCCATCGTGAGACGGAGTGGACCATGTCAGTTTCGAGCAGCCGGGCGCGGTCGGGCCTCATCCAGAGTTTGACCTGCGCGGCCCTCCTGGCGAGCGGCGCCAGCGCGGCCCGGGCCCAGGATACGGCGGAAGCGGCGAAGGCGCCGGGGGCCGGCAAGATCGCCATCGAGCTCAACGGCGCGGAAGCCAACGGCCCGGCCTGCCGCCTCTCCTTCGTCGTCGCCAACGGCCTCGCCCAGTCGATCGACGACATGGCGCTGGAACTGGTGCTGTTCGACAAGGATGGTCGCGTCGACCGCTTCGTCGTCGTCCGCACCGCCAAGGTTCCTGCCGGCAAGAGCCGCGTCCGCCAGTTCGACATTCCCGAGACCGCCTGCCCCTCGATCGCCCGCATCCTCGTCAACGACGTCAAGGAATGCGCCGGCGCCGGCCTGGATCCGAGCGGGTGCGCCGACAGCATCGCCGTCGCCACCCGCGCCGACATCCGGTTCGAGAATTGATGGCTGCGTGACACGGGGTTAGGCGATGAACTTTCGGCGCGCATCCTGGGTTGGGGCCCTCGTCCTGTCGATAGCGGCGCATGGTGCCGTGGTCGCGGCGTTCACGCCCGACGCCGACGACATCGCCGAAGCCGGCAGCGGCGCCGGCAGCCAGGTCGAGGGATCGATCGACGCGGTGGTCGGCACCGATGTCGAATTCGAGGATCTCGCCAGCGAGGAGTTGAAGCCGGCGCTCGACACGGAGATCGCCGCCGCCGCCCAGCCGGTGACGCTGGCCGCCCTCGCGCCCGTCCCTGTCGAGATCGCGCCGACCCCGGCGCAGACGCCCGCCGCCGTCGCCCCCGCGCCGGTCGCCGAGGTCCAGCCGAGCGAGCCGACCAGCACCGTCTCCCCCACGCTCGCGGCCGACATCGCCGCCGTACCGATCGAGAGCGACCTCGCCGCCGCGCCGGTCGAGACGCCGCCTGAAATCACCCCGACCGAGGCGCTGACCGCCAGCCAGCCGACGGAAGCGAAGCCGGTCGAGACGCCGCCGGCGCCGGCCGAGATCCAGCCGGTCGAGGCCAAGACCGAGCCCCTCGAGGTCAAGCCCGTCGAGACGAAGGTCGCCGAGGCGACCCCGGTCGAAACCAAGCCCGTCGAGACCAAGCCGATCGAGGCGAAGGCCGTCGAGCCCGAACCGGAGAAGGTGAAGCCGGTCGAGAAGCCCGTCGAAAAGGCCGAGCCGAAGAAGCCGACCAAGGATAAGACGCAGCGGATCGAGAAGGCGCAGAAGGCCGAGAAGACCCAGAAGGCCGAGGCGCCGAAGCGCGGCAATGGCGAGGCGGAGAGCCGCGCCGGCGCCGCCAATGCCGACCGCACGGCGAGCGCTCGCGACAACGGCACCGGCCGGTCGCGCGAGGCAGGCGCTGGCGCCGCGGCCAATTCGAACTACAAGGGCAAGGTCCAGTCGGCGATCCGCCGCCACACCCGCACGCCGTCCAAGGCCGCCCGGATGGGCGTCACCGGCCGCGCGCTGGTGAGCTTCACCGTGCAGCCCTCCGGCGCCGCCAAGAACATCGTGCTGGCCAGCAGTTCCGGCAACGCGCTGCTCGACAATGCCGCGCTCGCGGCCGTGCGCCAGGCCTCCCCCTTTCCGCGCATGCCCGAGGGCATGTCGCAGATCAGCCTGACCGCGCCGATCATCTTCGAGAGCAAGCGCCGCTGAGGCGCGGCCCCCTCCTCCAGCCAGCTTGACGGCGACGCTCCGATGGCCCGACACTCCTTCGGAAACGGAGGCGTGACGCCATGGAAGCGCGCGAGGTTCTCGGAAGAACGCGCCTGTTCGCGGATGTCCTGTCGGCGCGCCAACTCGACGACCTGGCGGCCAAATGCAGGGTCTACGACGTCGGCCCCGGCCGCGTCCTGATGGCCGAGGGCGATTTCGGCACGTCGATGTTCATCATCGTCGAGGGCAAGGTCGACGTCACCATCGCCGGTACGCGCCATCCCAACCGCGAAGTGGCCATGCTCGTCGCCGGTGACGTCTTCGGCGAGATCTCGCTGATGACGGGGGCGCGCCGCGCCGCGACCGTGACGACCATCGAGCGCACGCGGGTGGTCGAGATCTCCAAGGTGGCGCTGGAGAGCGTGCTCGCGGATTCCCCCGAACTGGTCGAGGAACTCGGCGCCTTCCTGGCGAAGCGCCGGGCCGAGCTCGAGCACATCAGCAGCGAGGAGCACGCCCACCGCCTCTTCGGCATGCGGACCGACGAGATCGTCGAGGCGATGCGGCGGCTGTTCGGCCGCGGCTGACGCGCCTGCCCTCCCCTTCGGATGCGGGGGCTACGGTCGAGGAATGTTTTCGCAGCCGCCGTTGCAGCAATAGTCGCAGCCGCCCGGATTGGGATTGGGCCGCGTCTCGACCGGCGGGCGCAGGTTGATGTCGTTGGTGACGTCGGTACGGCCGTTGCCGCCGCCGCGCAGCTTTTCCGGGAACGGCAGGAAGCTGTCGCCATAGAGCGGATAGGGCACGACGCCGGTGACGCGGATCAGCGAGCCATCCCAGGTGATCGGCCCCTCGACGCGGCCGCCCTTGCGGATGCGGAGCGTCTTGCCGGGCTTGTCGAGGTTGACGACGCGTCCGCCCGGCAAGGTGATCACCAGCTTGCCCTCGACGAGAACGATGACGGATTCGTCGGGCCCGACGATGGTGTCGTAGATCGTGCCGCGCACGCCGATCGTCGCGACCGGCGTCTTCAATTGATAGCTGCGCGGATCGGACGAACCGGAGACGAAGCGGAAGATGCCCTTGGTGGCCCTGAGCGCGATGTCGTTGCGGGAACGACCGGGGTCATAGACGAAGCGATCCAGCGTGACGTCCGAGCCGGGCCCGACATTCATGCTCGTCTCGTCGAGGAACAGCAGTTGCGCGGTCGAGTCGCGGCCGGTGCGAACCCTCTGGTTCTGCACGAGCGGATCGCGAACGGCCATCGGCCGCGCGGAACCGCCGACGAAGGCCTCGACCTGGTTGTGGATGGCGCCGGCGCGTCCGATCAGCGTCTCGGCGGCCGAGGCTGCCGGCACGGCCAGCCCGGCGATGGCCATGGCGGCCACGGCGGTTCGTACAAGACGACCGATACCCATGCTGCGCCTCCCGGCTTCGTGTCTCAATTCGCGGCGATCTTGGCACCGCGCGCGCGTCAAACCAAGGTCGAGCCGTACGTCACCCCACCCATCGGCGGTGAACAATCCGCTTTTTCGCGGATCGTGATCAATCTGCACCTTCTCGTGGCAAAGTTATACCGACCATGCTTCGCTGGTTGCGAGGTCGAGCCTTCAATCTTAGTCTCCGCGGATCACATTCATCGTCCGGGGCGTCGAAGCTTGAAGCGTTTTCTACTCTCCGTTGCATTTGCCGCCGTTGCCACCATTTCAGGTGTCGACGGATCGACGGCCCATGCTTCGGAAGAGACGGCGCTCGCTTCGCTCACCGCCGCCTATGCACGCGTGCTGGCCGATCCGACCGACACCGCCGCGAACATGGAATATGCGCGCCTCGCCGAGGCGGCCGGCCAGCCCCGCAAGGCGCTCGCCACCTATGAGCGCGTCCTGCTCTACGATCCGGAGAACGAAGAGGCGCTGGCGGCTATGGTCCGCATCCGCCGGCTCCTGCAGCCGGACAGGACGCTGATCACCTTCGAGACCGGCTTCGGTTACGAGAGCAATCCGCTGCAGCGGAACACCGATCTCGAAAGCTCGCTGAAGGCCTATGCGAATGCGGTGATCGACGACGAACGCCGCTTCGGCGACACGCGCTGGCGCACGCTGACGACCGGCAACCTCGAATATTTCACCGACGTCAGCGATCTCGACTATGGCTATCTCGGCGCGGTCACCGGCCCGATCTACGACCTCTCGCCCCGGCTGACCGTCAATCCGTTCGCCGGCGGCGGCATCTCGCTGCTCGACAACAGCTACTATTATTCCGAAGCCATCGCCGGCATGCAGTTCGAGGGCTACCTGCAGGGTGCCTACCAGCTGATGCGGGTCCGCACCGGCTATCGCAGCTTCGGTGACCAGTCGGTCTCCTCCGACGGCTTCTATGCCGACGCGATCGCGCGCTGGTCCGTCCCCACCGTGGTGACGGATGACGACGTGCTGGTGCTGACGCCGCATGTGCGCTGGAGCAACATCGACGGCATCGACATCGGCCCCGACCCGGACGACATCATCAAGCCGGGCCGCTATTTCGCCTGGGGCGGCCGCGTCGACTACTACTGGAAGGTCGAGGACTGGCTGACGCTCGGCGCCGGCGTCGACGTCACGCAGACGCTCTACCGCGACCTCTACGCCCCCGACGGCGACAAGCGCGACGACGTCCTGGTCGAGCCGATCGCCAGCGCCGTGTTCAACCGCGCGCTCGGCATGCAGACTGACCTCGCCTTCGACTATCGCTTCCAGTGGAACGACTCGAACGACGCCGACCGCGATTTCGAGAACCACATCGTCACGGCGCGGATCGTGACGCGGTTCTGAGGCGGTTGCCGACCGTCCTCGTCCCCTAGCCGGCCACCACCAGCACGAGCGTCATGCCCAGATAGGTGATCTGGTGCGCGAACTGGTCGAGCCCCATCGCCCACCAGTACTGCTTGTCCTTGATCTCCCAGCCGTGCCGGCTGGTGATGTCGTTCTTCAGCCAGTCGATGTGGTAGTGCAGCACGAATTCGGAGGCGAGCACGGCGACCGCGACGCCCAGCGTCGTCGGCAGGATCAGGAAGACGGGGAGCGAGCCGACGACATGGATGCCGGCATGGATCAGACCGTCGGGATGCCCGTATCGACCTTTGTTCTGCAGTTGATTGGTGGTCTGCAGGAAGAAGTCACAAATGACGTGCTTGACCTGGAAAACCGCCAGGGCGGCCAGAGCTGCGAACGTCGGATCGATCAACACGGCCCTCCGGACTGCTGCCGAACCCGCGTCACGGGCCGGACTTCGATCGAATTTTGCAGATTTGGGCAGCGCAGCCTGTGACGCCGATCACAGATCGATGGTGATCGGAGCCGTCGCCTCGGCCGGCCCCCTGCCCCGCCCGCCAAGACGCTCCAGCATAAGATGATAATAGGGCCCGAAGCGAGCCGGCGCCGCGGCTTTCGCACGGTAAAGCGCATCCTGCCACACGGCCGGATCGGTCTCGCGCAGGCAACCGAGGAAGGCGCGCTGGGCCACCGCGAAATCGGGCTCCGCATCGCCGGGAACGAAGGTGAAGATGCGGCTCTGGCCGCTGCGGCCGCGCAGCTGGACCTGGTCGATCTCGACCAGCCCGGCGCCGTCCACCTCGGCCGCCGTGCGCTCGCCGATGATGACGCCGAGGCCATAATCCTTGGTCAGCTGCTCGAGGCGGCTGGCGATGTTCACCTCGTCGCCGATGGCCGAATAGTCGAAGCGCTGGGCCGTGCCGAGATTGCCGACGCAACAGGGGCCGGTGTTGACGCCGATGCCGATCCGGACGTCTGGCATGGATCGCCCGCGCGCCGCCGCGCGCTGCTGCCATTCGGCGTTCAGCCGGGGCATCGCCGCCATCATCGCCGCCGCCGCCTCCAGGGCGTGGCGGGCGTGGTCGCGATCGTCGAGCGGCGCGTTCCAGAACGCCATGATCGCGTCGCCCATGTATTTGTCGATCGTGCCGCGATGGGCGAGGATGATGTCGGAAAGCGGCGTCAGCAGCTCGTTGATGAAGCGCGTCAGCTCGGCCGCCGACAGCTCCTCCGACAGGCTCGAGAAATTGCGCACGTCGCAGAAGAGCAGCGTCAGCTCGCGCACCTCGCCGCCGAGCTCCAGCCGCGTCGGATCGGCGATGATCTCGTCGACCACCGCCGGCGACACATAATGCTGGAACGCGCGGCGGATGCCGGCGCGGGCCCGTTCGACCTGACGGAAGGTGTAGAGCACCGTGCCGATCACCAGGAGCAGCATGGCGAGCGCCGGATAGAGCGGATCGATCAGCAACCCGGCCTTCAGGAAGGCCAGATAGCCGCCGACAAGCAGGCCGCCCACCACCAGGACGCCGAGCGCAGCCGCCCAGGCGGCCGAGACGTTCGGCAGCACCAGCGCCAGCAGCAGGCCGAGGCCGACCATGCCGGCGATCTCCAGCCCGCTCGCATAGTCCGGCCGCGTCAGCGTGCGCCCGGTCAGGATATGCTCGATCACCTGGGCGTGGATCTCGACGCCCGGCACGGCGGATTCGAGCGGCGTGGCGCGAAGGTCGAGCAGTCCGGCGGCCGAGGTGCCGACGAGGACGATACGGCCCTGGACCCGGTCGGCGGGCATGCTGCCATCGAGCACCGTGCGCGCCGGGACGAAGGCGCCCGGATCGCTCGGCCGGAAGCGCAGCCAGATCGCCCCGTCGGGATCGGTCGGCACGACGAATTCGCCGATCCGGACATGGTTGAGCCCCGTCTGTCGCCCGAACGCCGCCTCGCCGGAGGCGTTGGAGGATTTCAGGATGTAGGAGCTGGCGTCCTGCCCGACCCGCAGCGCCTCGGCCGCCAGCGACGGCACCAGCTGGTCACCGACCCGCAGCACCAGCGGCACGCGGCGCACGATCTGGTCGCGGTCCTGGATCCAGTTGATCGAGCCGAGCCCCTTCGCCGCCGCGTCGAGCGCCGGCACGTTGCCGATCGCGCCGCCGAAACTCGGAATGAAGGGGCGCGGATCGTCGCCGGCCGTGGCGAAGCCGGCGCTGAGCTCAGGCAGCGGCCCGCCATCGCCGGAGAGCGACAGGCCGAGCACGGAGGGCGAGATGGCGAGCGCGGCGGCGAAGACCTGGTCATGCGGCATGGCCGCGCCGATCGAGGCCTGGAGCAGCGCCGCCTGCTCCGGCGGCAGCCGGCGCATCACCTCCTCCGGCGAACTCTGGTCCGGCTCGGAGAACAGCACGTCGAAGGCGACCGACGCCGCGCCGGCCTCGGTCAGCTTGCGCGTCAGATCGGCCATCACCGTGCGCGGCCAGGGCCACTGGCCGATGGCCTTCAGCGACGCCTCGTCGATGTCGACGACGACGACAGGCTGCTCGGGCAACGCCGGCGCCGGCGCCATGCGCTGATACAGGTCAAAGGCGAGCAGGCGGATCGCCTGCACGGGAAACGGATCGGCGACGCGCAGCAGCACGACGCCGCCGAGAAAGGCGGCGACCATCAGGAAATAGACGGATTTGCCGAAGAATCGCATGAAGTGCCCGCCCGCGCTCGCCCGGCGGACGATAGCCGATGGCCAAGCCGGTCGAAAGGCGGCCCCGTCACGTCGCCTCGTCGGAGGGCGGTGCCATCGCGCCGGTCATGATCGCGACGGCATCCGACATGCTGTGGCGCTTGGGGTCGACGATGGCGATGCGCTTGCCGAGACGGTGGATGTGGATGCGGTCGGCCACCTCGAAGACATGCGGCATGTTGTGGCTGATCAGCACGATCGGCAGGCCGCGCTCCTTCAGGCGCAGGATCGTCTCCAGCACCTTGCGCGATTCCTTGACGCCGAGCGCCGCCGTCGGCTCGTCCATGATCACAACCCGGCTGCCGAAGGCGGCGGCGCGCGCCACCGCGACGCCCTGGCGCTGGCCGCCCGAAAGCGTTTCGACCGGCTGGTTGATGTTCTGGATCGTCATCAGGCCCAGCTCGGACAGGCGCTGCCGCGCCGCCTTCTGCATGAAGTTGCGGTCGAGCAGACGGAAATAGCGGCCGAACCAGTCCTCGCGCCGTTTCTCGCGGCCGAGGAACATGTTGTCGGCGATCGACAGCGCCGGCGACAGAGCGAGGTTCTGGTACACGGTCTCGATGCCGAGATTGCGCGCCTCGATCGGGCTGCGGAAGCTCACCGGCTCGCCGTTCAGGCGGATTTCGCCCGTGTCCGGAGTAACGGCGCCGGTCAGCGCCTTGATCAGCGTCGACTTGCCGGCGCCGTTGTCGCCGATGACGGCGAGGATCTCGCCGGGCATCAGGTCGAAATCGGCGTTGTCGAGGGCGACGACACGGCCATAGCGCTTGTTGAGCGCGCGCGCCTGCAGGACGGGCTCGGCGCGGGGGACTTCACCGGGGACAGCTTCGCCGCTCATGCCGAAATCTTCCTGATCCACTGGTCGATGGTGACGGCGACGATGATCAGCACGCCGACGGCGAAATCCTGCCAGAGCAGCTCGAGGCCGGAGAGCGCGAGGCCGTTGCGGAAGACGCCCACGATCAGAGCGCCGACCAGCGTGCCGACGATCGAGCCGCGGCCGCCGAACAGGCTGGTGCCGCCGATCACCACGGCGGTGATGGAATCGAGGTTGGCGGTCTGGCCGGCCTGCGGGCTGACGCCGCCGATGCGGCCGATCAGCACCCAGGCGGCGATCGCGCAGATGAAGCCGGCCAGCGCATAGACGGCGATCAGCGTGCGGTCGGTGTTGATGCCGGAGAGGCGCGCGGCGTCGGGATCGTCGCCGGTGGCGTAGACGTGGCGACCGAAGGCGGTGCGGTTCAGCACGTACCAGATGATCGCCGCGACGACGAGCATCACGATCGAGCCGTAGTTCAGTACCCAGCCCTTCAGGAAGGTCCAGTCGAGCCCCATGCTGGCGAAGAAATTGTAGGGCCTCAGGATCGTGCCGGTCCATTGCAGGAAGGGCGCCTGCTCCTGCATGTCGGCCTGGCGGATCGTCTCGCTCCTCGAATACCAGACGTTGAGCGCGCCGAAGATGCTCCAGGTGCCGAGCGTGACGATGAAGGGCGGCAGGCGGAGCTTCGTGACGATCAGCCCGTTGACGAGGCCGCAGGCGAAGCCGGCGAGAAGCCCGAGCGGGAACGCGATCTCGACGGGCACGCCATAGACGACGGCGGTGCGGCCCATGACCACCGAGGACAGGATCATGATCACGCCGACGGAGAGGTCGATGCCGGCGGTCAGGATCACCAGCGTCTGCGCGACGCCGAGGATCGCGATGATCGTCACCTGCTGCAGGATCAGCGAGAAATTGAACGGCGAGAGAAACTTGCCCGGCGCCGCGAAGGAGAAGATCACGACGCCGATCAGGAGCACGATGAAGGGAATGCTGGTCGGGAAGCGGTGCAGGAAGCCCTGGGTGCGGCGGATGAGGCCGTGCTCGGGCTCCTCAAAGCTCGCGACCGTCTGGTCCGCGTCCTTCAGTCCCCGTTCGGCCATCGCCGAACCCGAGGCATTGTCACTCATGAGACCCCTCCTCAAGCGCCCTTCCCTGGCGCCGTATCGCGGGAGCGCCGAAGCGCCCCCGCGTGTTCAGTACGGCAGCGCCGCGTGACGCGGCGCGACGCCATCAGCCCCAGCAGAGCTTCAGGCCCTCGTCGACGGTGATCGACGGCACGCCGTCGACCGGCTTGGCGGTGATCAGCTGGGCGCCGGTGTCGAGGAAGCCCATGGCCGGGTCGATGTCCGGGATCTTGCCGGAATGGATCGCGTCGAGGGCCATTGCCGCCATCTTCAGCGGATATTGCTGGCTGGTGGCGCCGAGCGTGCCGGCCTGGACGTTCTTGACGCCCGGGCAGCCGCCGTCGATCGAGACGAGCAGCACGCTGCCGTCATCCTTGCCGACCGCCTTCAGCGCTTCCCAGGCACCGGCCGCCGCCGGCTCGTTGATCGTGTAGACCACGTTCACGTCCGGGCATTTCTGCAGCGCGTTCTCCATCGCCGTGCGGCCCTTCTCCTGGTCGCCCTGGCTGATCTCGTGCGTGCAGATGCGCGGATCGTCCTCGTCGCCGTACTTGTTCGGGTCCTTCACGTCGATGCCGAAGCCCTGCATGAAGCCCTGGTCGCGCAGGAAGTCGACGGTCGGCTGGTTGGTGGCGAGGTCGAGGAAGACGATGCGCGCGTCCTTGGCCTTGTCGCCCAGCGTGCCCTTGGCCCACTGGCCGATCAGCTGGCCGGCCTTGCGGTTGTCGGTGGCGAAGGTGGCGTCGGCGGCGTTCATCGGATCGAGCGGCGTGTCGAGCACGATCACCTTCAGGCCCGCGTCGCGCGCCTTCTGGATCGTCGGCACGATCGCCTTCGAGTCGGACGGCACGATGGCGAAGCCCTTGGCGCCGGCGGCGATCAGGTTCTCGATCGCGGCGACCTGGCCGTCATTGTCGCCGTCATACTTGCCGGCGGCGGCGATCAGCTTGACGCCCAGCTCCTGCGCCTTCTGCTGCGCGCCTTCGCGCATCTTGACGAAGAAGGGGTTGGTTTCGGTCTTGGTAATGAGGCCGATGACTTCCTCGGCCATCACGGGCGCGGCGGTCAGCGCAAGAATGCTGCCGGCGAGCATGAGCTTCTTCAGCATTTCAGTTCCTCCCTGGCCGTTTCTTGTTCGCGCCTGCGAAGCGACCAGATCTTCGCGGCGCACCCGGTCTCCTCCCGAGATCTCACGTCGACCCGGCGGCCCCCATCAGCCCTCCGGTCTCGAAAACCCTGTCCTTGGCCCGCGCCCGAACGCCGGCGCGCGGCGAGAAATTGAAGAACATCGGCAGGCTCGCCGCCCCGAGGGCACCGGCGTCGCGGCCGAGCGTGCCAGGCTGGACGCCGGGCGCGCGCCGCGCCTCGGGCGCCTGGGCGTCGAGCACCGCGACGAGGCGCGCGATCAGCGCGTCGACGAGACCGCCATCGACATCGGCGTCGATCACCACCAGCGGCACGTCGAGCAGCGCGATCGCCGACCAGATCGCCGGCGCCAGCGCCTCGGCCGCATCGTCGATCCATTCCGCGACCGCCGGATGGCCGGCAGCGACGGCATCCTGAAGGTCGGCGCCCGAAGCGACGGCAACGCCGCAGGACTGCAGATGCCTCGCCAGCGCATTCAGCGAGGCACGCGTGATCAGGAGCTCCCGGCCGTCGGCGGCGCGGGGCGACGAGGCGAGCGTGCCCGGGCCGACGGCGATGACCGCGACGTCGCCGGCGTTGCCCGAACTGCCGCGCAGGCAATCCCCCCGGACGACGATGCCGCCGCCGATCGCCGGCCCGATGAAGAGATAGAAGAAATCGTCGACGCCGCGGCCGAGGCCGTAGAAGAGCTCGGCGATGGCGGCGGCGTTGCCGTCGTTCTCGCCGAACACGGGCAGTCCGGTCACCTCCTCCAGGCGCGCGGCGAAATCGAACTCGTCCCAGTTCCGGAAAGGGTCGACCGGCAGGTCGAGACGGCCGAGCCACGCGCCGAGATTGTAGGGCAGCGCCAGGCCGATGCCGGCAAGGCGCGCGCGGGCGGCGGGATCGAGCAACGCCAGCAGCGCCTTGACGTCGCCGGCCACCATGTCGAGCGCGATCTCCGGCCGGGGCAGCACCAGATCGTGCCGGCGACGGGCCAGTGCCCTGCCGTCGAAATCGACCAGGATCGTCTCGATCGAGCGCCGGTCGAGACGCACGCCGATGCCATAGGCCCCTTTCGGGTTGAGGCGCAGCAGCGTCGCCGGCTGGCCGCGGCCGCCGCCATGGCGCTTGCCGATCGCCTCGATCAGCCCGAGATCGTCAAGTTTCTGGATGATGGCGCCGATCGCCGTATTGGTCAGGTCGGCGGCGCGGGCAAGGTCAGCCTTGGAGGCTTCGCCCGCGCGGCGCAACCGCTGCAGGACGAGACGCTCATTGTAACGGCGAAGCTGCGCGGAATTACTTCCACGACCCGTTCCGGGCCTCTCCAAGCCTGCCTCCCTGCGACGGCTTTCTTGATGCCGCCTGATTAATTGATTTTGATGCAGTTAATCGACGCCACTTCCCCTAAGTCAAGACGAATTCGTCGCCGCGCTGCGGCAGGCGGGAGGTCAGAGATAGGCGATGGAGCGGCCGGCGAGCAGGACAACCACCCAGACGGCGAGCGACAGCGCGGCGAAGGGTCGAGCCTTGTCGAGATCGCCGCGCCGGAGACCGCCGCCGGCGAGAAGGTGGAACGCCGCGACGTTGAGGATGCCGATCAGCAGCATCGCCATCTTGAGCTGGAAGGCGGGGTTTCGAACCAGCGCGCTCGCCTCGGCGGCCAGCAGCACGCCGCCGGAGACGATCTGCAGCAGCAGGCCGAAGGCGGCGATGGGGATCGCGATGCGCGCAAGCGGCGTCGCCACCGGCAGCCGGCGCAGCATGGCGACATCGAGGGTCGCGATCGAGCCGAGCAGCAGCGCCGCTCCGAGGACATGGGTCAGATTGGCGACCGGATAGATCCAGACCGAGGCGCGCGCCGCCTGGCCGAGGCCGGACTGCTCGAGGGAGATCATCCAGTCCATCACCGTGTCGGGCGGCATCATGCCGTCAACGCAGCTCGACGGTCTTGCCGTTCACCGAGATGCGCTCGGCGCGCATCTCGTGCTCGCGGCGCGTCGAGGGATAGCCGGTGACGCTGACCACGGTGCCGGGCGCGAGATCCGCCTCGACGAGCCCGCGCCCCTGCATGCGCGACAGCGGCGCCAGTGTCGCCTCCCAGGTGGCGCCCTCGTAGGGCAGCATCACATGGGCATGCGGATTGGCCCAGCTCACCATCTCGATCGGGGCCTCGATGGTGAACACCTTGGTCGCGTCATAACTGCCCCAGCCATGGTGCGCGGAAGCCAAGCCCGCCGGCAGCATGGCCGCGAGCGACAGAACGATCAGGCGCCGGTTCATCGCGAAACCCTCCGTTTCCCTGGCTTCCTATCTGGAACCGGTCCGCGGCGCGTCAAGCTCAGCGGGCGAACTCGTCCTTGAGCGCGCGATAGAGACGGCGGTAGCGCTCGATCTTCGGCTTGTAGCGCTCGGTCTCGGCCGGATCGGGATCGATCGTGGCGTTGATCTGCGGCGCCGTGCAGATCCGTCCCGGCTGGCCGCCGGTCGCCGCCAGGATGGCGAGACGCGCCGCGCCGAAGGCAGGCCCCTTGGCGCCGCCTTCGTGCAGCACGATCTGCACGCCAAGCACGTCGGCGAACATCTTCATCCAGAGCGCGCTCCGGGCGCCGCCGCCGATCGCACCCATCCGGGCCGGGCGCGTGCCGGCCGCCGCGAGCGCCGCCTGCGCATCGGCGAAGGAGAAGGCGACGCCCTCGAGCACGGCACGGATCACGTCGGTCGTGCCCGTCGCCGGATCGAGGCCGAAGAAGACGCCGCGCGCATGCGGATCGTTGAGCGGCGTCCGCTCGCCGGCGAGATAGGGCAGGAAGACGAGCTTGTCGTTCTTCGACGGCGTCGCGGCGACCCGGTCGAGCAGCGCGCCGATGTCCTTCTCGCCCACCATCGACGCCGCCCAGGCGAGCGCACTGGCGCCGTTCAGCATCGCCGCCATCTGGAACCAGCGCCCGGGCAGCGCGTGCGCGAAGGTGTGCACATAGGCGCCGGGATGCGGCCGGTAGGTCTCGTTGACGACGAAATACTGGCCCGAGGTGCCGAGCGAGATGAAGGCGTCGCCCTCGTCGATCGCGCCGATGCCGATGCCGCCGGCCGCGGCATCGCCGGCGCCGCCCGCGACGATCACGCCGGGCTTCAGCCCGAGCACCGTGGCGACGGACGCCGTCAGCGTCCCCGCCGCGTCAGAACCCTCGACCAAGCGCGGCATGACGGCGGGATCGAGCCCGGTCGCGCCGACGATCTCCGCCGACCAAGCGCGCGCGGCCTCGTCGAGCCACAGCGTGCCGGCGGCATCCGACATCTCGGAGACATACTCGCCCGTCAGGCGGAAGCGGATGTAGTCCTTCGGCAGCAGCACATGCGCGACGCTGGCGAAGATCTGCGGCTCGTGCCGCGCCACCCAGACCAGCTTCGGCGCGGTGAAGCCGGGCATGGCGGGCACGCCGGCGATCTGGCCGAGATCCGGCACGCGATGCTCAAGTTCGGCGCACTCGGCATGGCTGCGCCCGTCGTTCCAGAGGATGGCCGGCCGCAGCACCCGGTCTGCCGCATCCATGAGCACGGCGCCATGCATCTGACCAGAAAGGCCGATGGCGACGGCGGCGGCATAGGGCGTGGGCGCCGTGGAGCGCAGCGCGGCAAGCGCCTGCTCCGTCGCCCGCCACCAGTCCTCGGGATCCTGCTCCGACCAGAGCGGATGCGGGCGGGAGATCGGCAGCGGCACCTCGGCTTCGGCGAGCACCGTCTGGTTTTCGTCGACGAGCAGCGCCTTGACCGCCGATGTGCCGATGTCGATGCCGATGAACGTCATGTGCCTGCCCCTCCGATGATCGCCCAAGAACGGTGCATGCGGGCCCGATTGTCAATCCGTCCGCCGCGTTCCACGCGCCCCCCGCCCCGGCCACCGGCGGCGCGGGTTTCGCCGCTTCCGGAAAGCCCGCAACAACGTCCTCGGCCACTGTCAAAAAAAGGAAATGCATGACTGGTAGGAAGGCGCCGTTCGGCCCCATATGGGCATCGCATCCAGCGCGATGCCGCGGTGATTTGAGGAGCAGCTTGCGCCGCGACACCAAACGCTAAAGCGTCACGAACAGGGTTCGTGGCTCTGGATTTCGACGAGGAGATCTTCGATGCCGAAAACGACAGCCACCCTGCGTCACCCTTTTCTCCGATCCGCAATGTGTCGCACCCATCGGAACCCGAACTGATTTCCGACATTGGAGCGAGCCGGACGACCTCCGGCACTTATCGCGAAAGCGACTGGAACGATCGCGGCCCGAGGCTTGCATGGCTGAGCCCGGCGGCGAAAGGAGAATTGTGGTGTTCGATAACTACATCATCGAGATCGACGACGAAGCGGCCGGCATCCTGATCCGCGCCGGAACAGGCTTCGCCTTCCATGCGCTCGAAGGAACCTTCGCGACCCTCGAGGGGCGCACCTTCCCCGATGCCGTCGCCGCCGAACGCGCCGCCCGCAAGATCCGCCGCGCTCCCACTACACAACTGGCGCGCGCCTGATGATTTTCTCTTGCCGCGCGCCGAACCGCGCGCGGCCCCCTCGCCCCGCCGGGCTCGGCGGAACCGACCGTCCCGCAACAACCGACACAGTCTTCACGGCACGCCTGCCTTGTGTTGCGACCGGTCTTCTTTGCGCCCATTGATTGCAATTGCAATCTGCCACTTAATCGCTTGTAAAGGCGCGTTCATATAGCTTCCTTACAGGTGGGGTCCTGAGGAAAGCGTCCCGTGTGACGAGCCAATTCGACGTCCGTACGGACGACATCGATCAATCGACAGATTTCAGCGACGTTCGCGATCTGCATGCGACATGGCGTGCGGCCCGAGACGGGGCCCTGCCGGATATCGACGTCTTTGCCTCGCTGCTGAACGGCCAGATGGCCGATCGCACCATGCTGATGCTGCAGCATGGCGACTCGCTCTCCTATGAACGCGTCGGCAACCGCGTGGTGCAGCTGTTCGGCCACAATCCGACCGGCCGCACGCTGGGCGCGCTCACCAATCCGGAAGCGTCCACCTTCCGTCCGCTTTACAAATCCGTGATGGATTCCGGAAAGCCGGCCCTCGGCCTGCACGGCCGCGTCGGCCCCGGCGCCATCGGCATGACGGAGCGGCTGGTTCTGCCGATCCGCCGAGGCGCCCAGCGCGGCCTGCTCTGCTACCTCCGGCCGCGCGAGGACGCCACCGACGTGCTGCGCTCGCTGATCGAGGTCAGCGCCGACGGCATCACCGTCCTCAACGCCGTTCGCGACGAGACCGGCCGGATCACCGACTTCATCATCTCCGCCGTCAACGCCGAGATGGCGCGCCGGCTGCGTGCCCCGGCCGAGGCGCTCATCGGCTTCCCGATCCGGCAATTCTGGCCGTCGATCATCAGCATCGGACTGTTCGACCGTTTCGTCCGCGCCGTCGAAAGCCAGATCCCCGACGTCTTCGACACCAGCTACGAAGCGCACGGAAAGATGGTCGAGCGCCAGCTGCGGCTGTCGCCGCATGGCGAGGGCCTGACGCTGACCGGGGTCGACATCGGCCCGACGCTCGCCGCCTCGCGCGCCATCAGCCAGCAGCACGCCGACCTGATCAAGGCCAACGAATTGCTCGAGACGCGGGCGCTCGACCTGATGGCCAGCTACCAGTCGCTGGAGCAGACGACCAACACGCTGCGCGAGGAAATCACGCGCAACCGCACGCTCGAGGCCGAGCTCGTCCACCTCGCCCATCACGACAGCCTGACCGGCCTGCCCAACCGCAGCTATTTCGAGCAGTGCTTCGAGGAGAAGCTGAAGCAGATGACTCGCGCGCGCCGCCGCGCCGCGCTCTGCGTCCTCGATCTCGACCACTTCAAGGACATCAACGACAGCCTCGGCCACGACGCCGGCGACAAGGTGCTGAAGGAAATCTCCGATCGCCTGCGCCGCACCATCCGCAAGTCGGACGTGATGGGGCGCCTCGGCGGCGACGAATTCGCCGTCGTTCTCACCAATGCGCGCGACATCGCGGACGCCTCGACGGCCGTGCGGCGGATGCTCGACGCGGTGTCCCGGCCGTTCTCGGTCAAGGGCCATGACGTGCCGATCAGCCTCTCGGCCGGCGTCGCCATCTTCCCGGCCGATGGCCGCACCTTTGGCGAGCTGATGGCCGATGCCGACATCGCCGTCTACCGCGCCAAGCGCGCCGGCCGCGGCCGCACCGTGTTCTTCCAGCCCTCGATGCGCGACGACGCGGAGCGCCGCTACAGCCTCTTGAAGGCGCTGCGCCTCGCGCTCGACGCCGGCCAGATCATGCCGGTCTACCAGCCGCTGATCGACATCCGCACCGGCAGGCTGGCCGGCTTCGAGGCGCTGGCCCGCTGGCTGCATCCCGAACGCGGCCTGCTCGCGCCAGCCGCCTTCGCCGAAACCTTCGACGAGCCCGACATCGCCCAGGCGCTGACCCGGGCCATGATGCGCCGCGTGCTGGGCGACCTCGCGGCCTGGCGCCAGCGCGGTATCGCCATGCGCGTCAACATGAATGTCACGGCGTTCGACCTGCGCAATCCCGGCTTCGCCGACGAGATGGAAACCCAGCTGCACCAGCAGGGACTGACCACCTCGCAGCTCGGCATCGAGGTCACCGAAACGACGATCCTGTCGCGCGACGCCGAGCGGATCGAGGCGACACTGCATGATCTGCGCCGGCACGGCTTCTCGATCGCGCTCGACGATTTCGGCACCGGCTACGCCTCGCTGAGCCATCTGCGCCGCCTGCCGGTCAACAGCCTCAAGATCGACCGCAGCTTCATCAACGACCTCGAGCAGGATCCGAAGACGAAGGCGATCGTGCGCTCGATCATCGAGCTCGCCGCCGCCCTCGACCTCGAGATCATCGCCGAGGGCGTCGAGACGCGGTCGCAGCTCGACGCGGTCAGCGCGCTCGGTTGCCCGATCATCCAGGGCTACCTGATCGCCCAGCCGATGCAGGGCGATCAGGTGCCGCCCTTCATCGACGAGTTCATCGCCTCGGTTTCGTCGCGACGCTGGCGCGTGGCCTGAGGTTCGCCGCCGGCGATCGTCGCCATGAAATCGAGGATCCGCCGACCGAGTTCGTCCGGATCGAAGCGGCCGCGCACAGCTTCCGCGTTTTTACGCCAGGTCGCCAGCAGGCCGGGTTCCTCGGCGACGCGGCGCAGCGCCGCGACCCAGGCATCGCGATCCCCGGGCGTCACCAGGCACCCCGTCACATTCGCCTCGACCAGCTCGGGAATGCCGCCGATGCGGCTGCCGAGAACCGGCAGGCCGATGCCGAGCGCCTGGACGACGACGCCCGGCCAGTTCTCCCGCCAGAGCGACGGCACGCAGAGCAGGTCCGCCACCGCCATGTGATCCGCGACCGCCGCCGCATCGACGCGGCCATGGAAACGCAGCCAGTCGACGCCGGGGTGCAGCGCGCGCAGCCGTGCCAGTTCGGGGCCGTCGCCGACGATATCGAGGCGAAGGCGAGGCGAGCCGGCGAGCACCGCCGCCGCGCCGATCAGGAATTCGACGCCCTTGCTGGCATGCAGCCGGCCGACATAGAGCAGGCGCAGATGGCCCGACGCCGACCGTGACGCGCGCGGCGCCGGATAGCGATTGGCATTCGGGATCACCGCCCGCGGATAGGCGTCGATCGGTACCTGCGCCGAGACCGCGGCGAGATTGGCGCGCGAAGGCGAGCAGAAGCCGATCCTGGCGAAGCGGCGGATCTGCGCTAGCTTGTAGCGGCTCGAAAGCCGGCAAAGCACGCAGGGCGTTGCGCAATTCGCCCCGTCCCGGAACATCGACATGCGGATACAGGCGAGGCCGAGATCGGGCAGGAAATAGAGCACTGGCAGGTTCCGGCGCGCGATCTCCGCCAGCGCGTTGTAGCCGAGCCCCTGGACGATATGGAGATTGACGAAATCAGGCCGGAAGGCATCGAGCACGGCCGCCATCCGGGCGCGATTGCGCGGATCGAAATGATCCTGCGCGTGCCAGAGCGGCTTCTTCCAGCCGGGCTGGATCGACGCTTCGTTCGCCGGATAAAGATGCGGCGTCCCGAGCCGCCAGATCCGCAGCGCGCCGACCGCCTCGCCATAGAACTCCGGCTCGCCGCGCCGCGCGCCTGTGAGCACGGCGACCTCGTGGCCGGCCGCCGCCAGCCAGCCGGCGAGATTGGCGGCCGAGACCTCCGCGCCACCGATCGCGTTGGGCGGGAAGAGCGCGGCGACGACCAGGA
>JAEWAD010000462.1 GCA_023391905.1 Pseudomonadota bacterium
GGCGGGACGCCAAAGTCTCGCTCCCGCCCCACTCCATGCTGCGCGTCATGGCTCTCCCTCCGGCGCCCTCGCGTCACAACGTGTAGCTCAGGCGCGGGTTTCACGGGAGGGCGGCAAAGCCGGAAAGCAGCCGCACACGCATGCGTGACCGCGAACGGCCGACTCCATTATATATGGAGTCAGCCGCGCAGGAGTTTCACCACCAGGCTTTCGGCAATTCGATGCGGCCAGCCGACTGCTCGATCACTTCGGCGACGGAGAACAAGGTCTCCTCGTCGAAGGGCCGGCCGATCAACTGCAGCCCGAGCGGCAAACCCTGCGACGACAGGCCGCCCGGCACGGCGATGCCCGGCAGACCGGCCATGTTCACCGTCACCGTGAACACGTCGTTGAGATACATTTCGACCGGATCGGCCGAGCCCTTTTCGCCGATGCCGAAAGCGGCCGACGGCGTCGCCGGCGTCAGGATCGCGTCCACGCCTTCCGCATAGACTTTCTCGAAATCGCGCTTGATCAGCGTGCGGATCTTCTGAGCGCGGACGTAGTAGGCGTCATAGTAGCCGGCCGACAGCACATAGGAGCCGATCAGGATGCGGCGCTTCACCTCGCGGCCGAAGCCGGCCGAGCGTGTGTTCTCGTAGAGCGAGGCGATGTCGTCGCCCGGAACGCGGAGGCCGTAGCGGACACCGTCATAGCGCGCCAGGTTGGACGACGCCTCGGCCGGCGCCACGATGTAATAGGCCGGCAGCGCATATTTCGTGTGCGGCAGCGAGATGTCGACGATCTCGGCGCCGGCGTCCTTCAGCCAGGCGATGCCCTGCTGCCAGAGCGCCTCGATCTCCTCCGACATGCCGTCGAGGCGATATTCGCGCGGGATGCCGATGCGCAGGCCCTTCACCGACTGGCCGACCGCGCCCTCGTAATTGCCGACCGGAAGATCGACCGAGGTCGTGTCCTTGTCGTCGACGGAGGCCATCGACTTCAGCAGTATGGCGGCGTCGCGGACGGTGCGGGCGATCGGGCCGGCCTGGTCGAGCGACGAGGCGAAGGCGACAGTGCCCCAGCGCGAGCAGCGGCCATAGGTCGGCTTGATGCCGACGGTGCCGGTGAAGGCGGCCGGCTGGCGGATCGAGCCACCCGTGTCGGTCGCGGTCGCGCCGGCGCAAAGGCGCGCGGCCACTGCGGCGGCCGAACCGCCCGACGAGCCGCCCGGCACCAGCTGGGCGTTCGAGCCCTCGCGGCGCCAGGGATTGACCACCGGGCCGTAATAGGACGTCTCGTTCGACGAGCCCATGGCGAACTCGTCCATGTTGAGCTTGCCGAGCATGACCGCGCCATCGTTCCAGAGATTGGCGGTCACCGTCGATTCATAGCGCGGCTTGAAATTGTCGAGGATGTGCGACGCGGCCTGCGTGTGCACGCCCTCGGTCGCGAACAGATCCTTGATGCCGAGCGGAACGCCCTCGAGCGCCCTCGCCTCGCCCTTCGCCAGCCGCTCGTCCGAGGCGGCCGCCATGGCAAGCGCCTGGTCCGGCGTCTCGTGCACATAGGCGTTGAGCGAGCGCGCCGCTTCCATCGCGGAGAGGTACGCCTGGGTCAGTTCCGTCGCGGAAAAGGCCTTGGCCGACAATCCGTCGCGGATCTCGGCAATGGTCAGGCTGGTCAGGTCTGTCGAAGACATCGGCATCTCGAAGGTCAGGAGGCGGAAGCGGTGACCGGCGTCACCTCGAGGACGCGCGCGCCCTCTTCGGAAAGTCTGCGGCTTGCGCCAGAGGTCACTCGACGACCTTGGGCACGACGAAGAAATCGTCGTCGGAAACCGGCGCATTGGCGACGACGCGATCGGCATAATAGCCGTCGGTCACGACGTCGGCGCGCTTCTTCATCGTCTGCGCCACGACGGAGGTCAGCGGCTCGACGCCATCGACGTCGACCTCGTTCAGCTGCTCGACGAAGCCGAGGATGGCATTGATCTCGCCCTGGAAGGAGGCAGCCTCCTCCTCGGTGACAGCGATCCGGGCGAGATGAGCGACCCGCTTGACGGTGGCGATGTCGACGGACATGGCGAGAACCCTTTGGCAAGAACCGGTTGGACACGCCGGCACGCGGCGAAAACATCCGCCCGCTATATCATCCGCCCTCGCCGCATCGCAACTGAACAGGCCACCGCCACGGACGATTGGAGCGACGCCGCGACGAATTGCGATGACCGGTCGCGGCCTGTAATTTGGGCCCCTCGCGGCATCGCGCCGCCATCCGGGCCGTCATGTCGATCCCTGCCAACGCCATAGCCGGCTTCTGCCGCGACTGCCTGACGCTTGCTGCAGGCCTGCGCTGCCGCGCCTGCGGCAGCCCGCGCATCGTCTCGCATCCCGAGCTCGGCAGCCTATCCATCACCCATGTCGACTGCGACGCCTTCTATGCGGCGATCGAGAAGCGCGACGATCCAAGCCTTGCCGACAAGCCGGTGATCATCGGCGGCGCCAAGCGCGGCGTCGTCTCCACCGCCTGCTACATCGCGCGCATCAGCGGCGTGCGCTCGGCCATGCCGATGTTCAAGGCGTTGGAGCTCTGCCCCGACGCAACAGTGATTCGACCGAACATGGAGAAATACGTCGCCGTCGGCCACCAGATCCGCGCCCTGATGCAGGAGCTGACGCCGCTGGTCGAGCCGATCTCGATCGACGAGGCCTTTCTCGACCTCTCCGGCACGGAGCGGCTGCACGGCGCCGCCCCGGCGTTGACGATCGCCCGCTTCGTCCGCCGCGTCGAACAGGAGATCGGTATCACCATCTCGGTCGGCCTCTCCTTCAACAAGTTCCTCGCCAAGGTCGCCTCCGACCTCGACAAGCCGCGCGGCTTCTCGGTCATCGGCCGTGCCGAGGCGCTCGCCTTCCTCGCCGACAAGCCGGTCGGCATGATCTGGGGCGTCGGCCGGGCGCTCGCGGCGCGCCACGCCGAGGACGGCATCAAGTCGATCGGCCAGCTGCAGCGCAAGGAGGAGAGCGCCCTCGCAAGGCGCTACGGCGTCATGG
>JAEWAD010000472.1 GCA_023391905.1 Pseudomonadota bacterium
ACGGCGGGCTTCTCTCGGAGTGCCAGCGGGGGGATAGGCGCACCCTCGAAATTCGGGGGTCAAGGAAAGACCCGTCGCAGTCCTCCACACGACGGGTCTTCCGGCGCTCTGTTCGAGCACCCAGCGATGTTGCCCAGAACAACATCGCCAAATTCTGCGGAAATGTCTCGGAATTGCCAGCGAGACATTCTCGCAGGCCGACCTAACGGGCCGCTGGGTTTCCCGTTCCCATCGGATTCTCACATCTCGGTGAGATCTGGCGACGGGAGGAGGCGTGCGCTGACGCGAAAGAAAAAGCCCGCCGACCGGTTGAGAACCGACGGGCTTGCGAGGGACTGTGTGGCCCGAGGCAAACCTGCAAGCGGATCAAGTCCGGCGGCTCGGCTAAAGTGGCAGCTCCAGCTTGCGGCCCTCGACTGTCAGCTCGACCTCGTGACCTTCGGCGATCTCTCTTCGCAGTTCGGCGATCGCGGACAGGATGGCTGCTTCCTGGGTGGCAAAGGTACGGCTCAAGTGTCCCGGGCTTCGGTAGGCCCAACCCCAGTCGTCTCTCACGACATCATAGATCCGAATAGTCATCGCGGCCTCACACTGACAAAGAACGCCCGCCTAGTAAGGCGGGCAGGTCTGTCCATGCGCATCCCGTAGTGCGGCCGAGAAAACGCCGCCGCCCTACGAGTTCCCAACGCCGTCCTCTAGCGGGCGTTCCACGCAGCGTATCTCCCGAAGAAGACAAGCCTAGGCCGAGCTGCGGAGAGAGCGTCACCCGCCGGCGTGGGATTGTGGCCGGCGGGTCTACTGCTGTGTTCCGCTAGTCTTCGATGATGACGGAGCCGCTGACAACGATCTGTGCTGCAATTTGATGCAGGACGGCGGCCTTAGAGAGGGTCGGCTTCTCATAAGTCTTCATGCTCAACTCCAAGTTTTAGTGGCAACATCGTTAGCCTGCCACCGATCGCTGAACCTGTCACCCCTTTCTCAATATTAGGAGCTATCCGGCTATGACCAGCGCAGCCATGCGCGGGGAGCGATCCCATGCGTGAAACCCTTCCTCAGGCTCTCACCCTCATGTTCGGCGACGAGGGCGGGTATGTGAACCGTAAGACGGACGCAGGCGGCCCAACCAAATACGGCATCACGCAGCGGACGCTGTGCGCAGCACTTGGCCGGCCAGCCTCAATCGACGACGTTCGCAATCTCACGCTCGCGCGGGCGGAGGCGATCTATCGCACGAGCTACTGGACGCAGAGCGGCGGCGACCTGCTGCCGGCCGGGCTTGACTATGCAGTTTTCACCTCGGGCGTCATGTCCGGCCCGGCTAAGGCGGTGAAGATCCTGCAGCGGATTGTCGGCGTCGCGGCCGACGGCATTATCGGCGTCCAGACTGTCGATGCGGTCCGCCGTTATGGGCAGATCGATACGTTGATCCGCGGCTATTGCGACGCCTACATGGCGTATCTGCGGAGCATCAAGGGGCCGCAGGGCTTCGTCGCCAATGGGCGTGGTTGGACCATTCGGATCACCGGCAAGGATCCGCAGGGGCAGTGGAAGGCCCAGCCCGGCGTCATCGGCCATTCGTTGGCGCTCGCGGCTGCTGCGAAGCCTTCCGCCCCGGCGTGGGAGATCGAGCCCACCCGCCCGCCGGCTGATCGCCTTGTCGCAGACGCTATGTCGGCCAAGGCCGTTGCTCCGCCTGCCAAGCCGCTGACCGACCCGGCCGTTATCGCGACCACCGTGACGGCCGGCACCGGCGTTCTGTCGGCGCTCTCTGGGCTGAGCGGTCCCATCGCCTGGGCCATTGCCGCGGTGATCCTCGCGGGCGCCGTGTTCGTTGGCCTCCGCTACTGGCGGGGCGTCAAGGAAGCCGAGGCGGCGGCATGACCGCCCTATGGGCGTGGTTCCTCGGTACGCGTGTCGGCCGCTACGTCGCCGGCGCGCTGGCAATCGCCGTCATCGTCGGCGCCGCCCTCCTGCAGGTGCTGGCCATGGGCCGTGCGCAGCAGCGCGCGACCGACACGGCCGGCCGTCTCAAGGCAATTTCAAGCAAGAGGAGGAGCGACGATGAAGTCGACCGGATGGATGCTAGCGCTCGTCGCCGCGAGCTTGACGACTGGATGCGCGACAAGCCGGAGCGGTGATTTCTGCGACCTCGCCTCGGCGATCCGGCCGTCGGTCAGCGATGTGCTGACGGATGGGACGCAGCGCCAAATCTTGAAACACAATGCCTACGGCGCGGCGGCCTGTGGCTGGAAGGCAGGCCGATGACGAACGTCGACAAGATCGCTGCGAACACCACCATTCTCGTCATGTCGCGCATCGCCATGCTCGTAACGCCGGCGCTCCTCAGCGCCATGGCGTTCCTGTTCTGGCTCTATCTCGACGGCATCTCGGCCAACGCCAGCGCGGCGGTCGACACTTCGAACAAACTTGCGACCCGCGTCACGGTGCTCGAGGGCAATCAGGCGACAGGCCGCGAGGACCGGATCCGCTATCAGGATCAGGTGCTGGCCCAGCTGATGAAGCTAACCGACAAGGTCGACAACCAGGCTGGCCAGATCGCGGCACTTACCGCGACGATCGAGGCTTTGAAGGGATCACGCTAGCGGATGAACCTTCGGGGATCTGACGCTTAGGATCAGGATTCTCGTCAAGCATCGATGCCAGCTTAAGGAGTTTCTCGTGCGTCTCGGCGTCCGGAGCCAACTCGGCGAGCGCTTTCACGTCGGCGGATAGCGTGGGCTTGATAGTGTTCGGCATGGGGCGTTCCTCTGCCATCCAGGCGAGAGTGCAACTTCTCCCAGCCATCGGCGCCCGGGGGATGCGGCCGATGATGAATAGAGGGTAGAACGCATCTTGGAACGATACCAGCCCGAAGAGGCCTCTCCGTCCGATTCTGTACCGAAAACGCGAAGCCCGCGGAGGGGGGATGCGCTAGCGGCGGCCTCGCCGATTGCTCGCGGCCTTGGCGGTGGGCGGAAAGTCATCGCGGGGATCCGTCGTC
>JAEWAD010000058.1 GCA_023391905.1 Pseudomonadota bacterium
CCTTCACATAGACGATGGCGTTCGACTTGACGTGCTTGGCGACGCGGAAGGCGAACAGGAGATCGTCGAGCTCGGCGTCCGAGGGCGCGCGCTTGGTCACGACCTTGAGGTCGGCCTTGCTGACGCGGCCGGCGTCGCGGTCCTGCACCAGCAGGCCGCCGGCAACCGTCTTGACGGTCGTGCCCTTCGCCGCCGGATCCGGCAGGCCGCCGGTGACGAGCAGGCGCAGGTTCTTCTTGGCGGCGACGATCGCCACCGCCTCGTCGGTCGCGGCCGGGGCGATGATCACCTCGGTGAAGATCTCGACGATCTTCCTGGCGGCTTCCGCGTCGAGCGTGCGGTTCAGCGCGACGATGCCGCCGAAGGCCGAGACCGGATCGCAGCGCAGCGCCTTGTCATAGGCGTCTGCGAGCGTCGCGCCGGTCGCCACGCCGCAGGGATTAGCGTGCTTGATGATGGCGACGGCGGCCGTCTCGGCCGGATCGAACTCGGCGACCAGCTCGAAGGCGGCGTCGGTGTCGTTGATGTTGTTGTAGGAGAGCTGCTTGCCCTGCAGCTGCCTGGCCGTCGACACGCCGGGGCGGATTTCGCCGGTGGCGTAGAAGGCCGCCTGCTGATGCGGGTTCTCGCCATAGCGCATGACCTCGCGCAAGCTGCCGCCGAACGAGCGCCAGGCGGGCGCCGGCTCCTCGAGCACGCGGGCGAACCAGCCCGACACCGCCGCATCGTAGGCCGCCGTGCGGGCAAATGCCTTGGCGGCGAGGCGCTTGCGGAAGGCGAGCGGGGTCGAGCCGCCATTCGCGTCGAGCGTCTCCAGCACCGAGGCATAGTCGGCCGGATCGACGACGATCGAGACGAAGCCGTGGTTCTTGGCAGCGGCGCGCGTCATCGCCGGGCCGCCGATGTCGATGTTCTCGACGGCGGTGGCGTAGTCCTCGGTCGCCGCGATCGTCTTCTCGAACGGGTAGAGATTGACCGCGACGAGGTCGAAGCCCTCGATGCCGTGCTCTTCCATCTCGGCCGCGTGCTGGGGATCGTTGCGGATGCCGAGCAGGCCGCCATGGATCTTCGGATGCAGCGTCTTGACCCGGCCGCCGAGGATCTCGGGGAAGCCGATCACGTCGGCGACGTTGGTCGCCGGCAGGCCGGCGTCAAGCAGCGCCTTGCAGGTCGATCCCGTCGCGACGAGGGCGACGCCGCGCGCATGCAGCGCCCGCGCGAAGTCGATCAGGCCGGTGGAATCGGAGACCGAAAAAAGCGCCCGCTTCATCGGAACGAGTTCGGGAAGGGCGACCTTTGACGGCGGAACGGCCATGGCATCCTCGCGGGGGTTTGTCGGTGAAGCCCGCGCGATAGCACGAATTTTGGAGCGATGCAGCCCGCTTCACGCCCCGAGCGGCAGATCGCCGCCATCATCGTCGTGATGACGCGGCCGGCCGCCGGGCTCGACGACGCATTGCAGATGCCACTGCACCGTCGGATGGGTGAGCGCGCGGCCATAGATGACGATCTGCTCGGTGCGCCGGTTGCCGCGGATGTCGGAGAGACGGATGCTCTCCTCCAGCCCGACCTCGATGCCCGGCGCCGCGAACTCCCAGGCCGAGCCGTCCGGCAGCGACAGGAGCACGGCGTCGCCGCTGCCATAGCGCTGCGCCGCGACGGCCGGATGCAGGTGGAAGCGAAGGACGAAGGCGTCGCGGCCGCCGCGCGCGATCGTGCCGCCGGTCGGACCGGTGAAGGCGTCGACTCCGTCGAGGCGGTCGCCATAGGGCGCCAGCACCAGCTTGCGCTCGTGGCGGATGCCGAAACGGGCGACATAGCCGTCATGGCCGGCGGAAACGCTCATCTGGCCGCGGTCTTCCTCGCGCGCCACCGTGATCGGGCTCGGGCCGGCGATGATCGCCTCGCCCAGCTTGTCGGCGAGATAGTTGCCGGTCAGGAAGCGGCAGGACGAGGAATCGTTCATCGTCACGGTCGAATGCGCGGCGGTGGTGCGCGCCATGCGGCGGAGCGCCGTGGCGCCGGGACCCGGCACGCCGCAATTGACGATCAGCGGCTGGCGGCCGACGCTCATCTCGAAGGCGAGACAGCCGGCATGCGCATCGAGCGACAGCACCGGCGCGGGCGGCGCGCCCGTATCCATCAGGATCACCGTGTCGCCGGCGTCGAGGCGCTGATAGCCGACATAGGGCGCGTTGCGGCCGGCCGAGCCGCGCGCGTCGTCATAGGCGAGCACGGTGGCGAGCAGGCCGAGCTGCGTCTCGCCCATGCCGTTGAACTTGGCGAAGGAGCCGTCGCTGTGCCGGAAGAAGCGCAGCATCGGCATCATCCGGTCGATGGCGCCGAGCAGCACGGCCGAGGGCTGCTGGCCTCGCGCCGTAAACGCCTGGCGAAGCGGCAGCAGGTCGACCAGGATTTCGAGGATGACGCCGGGATTGCGACCGACATGACCGCCATCGGGCAGGATCTGGCGCTGCAGTTCCAGGTCGAGCCAGCGCGACGCCTGCCGCACCAGGCGCGGCTGGTCGGAGAGCGACAGGCCGGCGGCCGCCAGCGCCATCATCACGCGGAGACGCGGCAGGCCTGGGGTGACGTCGCGCGCCACGCGGCGCAGCTGCCGCACCTGGCGGGTGAGCGTGCCCATGAAGCGGCGGTAGAAGCCGTGATCGCAGCCCTCGAGCAAGAGCGGCGTCTGCGCCAGCCAGGACAGGATCCGCCGCGCCGTGACGTCGGGATCGCGCGCCGCCGGGTCGTGCTTCTTCTGGAAACGGATCCACTCGTCGACCAGCGCCCGCGCGTTCGAGCGCGAGACGGCGAGGTCGGAGGCGCGCAGATGGCGCAGCCAGCCGAAGGCGTGCAGCCGCTCCGCCCAGGCGCGCGACGGCGCCTCGACCTCGAACACCGAGAAACCGGCGACGTCGACCACCTCGCCGGCGAAGACGAAACGGCCGGCATAGATGTCGTTGGCGATGGTGGGATCGGCGGTCCTGAGGTCGGTCGGCGCGATCAGCAGCCGCTCCGGCACCTGGCCATAATAGCGCCAGCGATAGAACGGGCTGGAATGGAACGCATAGCGCGCGCGGCGCCACGCGGACGCGAGTGCGAAGCGGACGAGCCGACCCCTGCCGGATCCTGCTCCGAACGCCATACCGTCTCGCTCCCTCATCTGCCGCTGATTTTTCTCTGATCTGTCATTCGACGGGGCGAACGAATCAGTCCACCGGCCTTTCGGCCCCATCTAATTGCGCCTTGGCGGAAATGGAAACCGTTTCCGGACGCCCCCGCCATGCTCCATCCCAAGGGAATCGGCGCGGGACGCCCGGCTTTGGTGTAGTGGCCCACCTCCGGCAAACGCATGGTTGCTGGTGCCGCCGGCCCCTAGAGTCGACGGAACCGCGCCGCGAAGAAGCCATCGAGGCCGCCGAGCCGCGGCTCGGCATCGGGCAGGTCCGACGGCAGCGTGCGCAGGAAACCGTCGCGGCAGATCGCCTCGACGCCGCCGACTTCGTCCGGCCGGATCGGCTCGAGCGCCAGCGGCAGGCCGGCCAGCGCAGGAGCCACCTGGTCCTCCCCCTCGGCCCGCTCCAGCGAACAGGTGCAGTAGACGAGCACACCGCCCGGCTTCAGCATCGCCGTCGCGCGGGCGATCAGCCGGGCCTGCACGGCCGCCAGTGCCGCCACGTCGCCCGGCCGCTTCAGCACGGCGACATCGGGGTGGCGCCGGATCGTGCCGGTCGCCGAGCACGGCGCGTCAAGCAGGATGGCGTCGAACTGCCGCCCCGGCTCGAAGCTCTCGACATCGGCCGCGACCGTCTCGGCGGAAAGCTTCAGCCGTTCGAGATTTTCCCGCACCCGCGCCAGGCGGGCCTCCGAGATGTCGACCGCCGTCACCCTGGCGCCGGAAGCGGCGAGCTGCGCCGTCTTGCCGCCGGGCGCGGCGCAGAGATCGGCGACGTCGAGCCCTTCCACCTTGCCGAGCAGCTTCGCCGGCAGCGCAGCGGCGGCGTCCTGAACCCACCACTCGCCCTCGGCGAAACCGGGCAGGCCGTCGACCGGGCCATGCGCGATCAGCCGCACGCTGCCCGTCGGCAGCACCACGCCGCCGAGCTTCTCGGCCCAGCCGGAGGGATCCGACTTGACCGAAAGATCGAGCGAGGGCTCGAGCAGATGGGCGTTGGCGATGGCTTCCGTCGTCGCGGCGCCGTAATCCGCCAGCCAGCGTTCATAGAGCCAGTCCGGCACGTTGAGGCGCGCCGCGTCCTGCGAAGCGAGGATGGCGTCGCGCTGCTCGGTCAGCCGGCGCAGCACGGCGTTGACCAGCCCCTTGAAATGGCGCGCGTCGCGATCGGCCTCGGCGCTCTCGACGGCGATCGAGACGGCGGCATGATCCGGCACGTCCATGAACAGGATCTGCGCCGCGGCGACATGCAGGATCGCCGGCAGCGGGCCCGACTTGCGCGGCAGCGCCTTGTCGAGGAAGCGGCCGAGCGCGTCCTCGATCTGGCCGCGCCGGCGCAGCGAGATGCCGAGGATCGCCCGCGCCAGCCCGCGCTCGCGCGGATCGAGCGTCTCGAACGGACCGTCGGTCGCGTCGATCGCGATGTCGAGCGGGCGATGCTCGGC
>JAEWAD010000488.1 GCA_023391905.1 Pseudomonadota bacterium
GGTTCGTCCTGTTGCGGACGGACCACGGACCCGGCGCCGGAGGCCGGCTAGAGTGTGCATGAACGCGTGTGCTTCATGTGCTCCATCTCGGTGGGGATGATGACGCTGTCGTGGTGGCCGGCGCTGCTCGGCAGGATGCCGACCAGTTCGTCCGTGTCGGCGTCGACGACGGCGATCCCGCTCGCCAGCCGCTGGAAGCCGCTGAACGGCGCCAGCACAAATTTGCCGTCATAGGTGACCGCCAGCGTTTGCAGATCGGGGCCGATGCCCTGGATTTCCTTGCGGATCGTCCAGCTGTCGGTGTCGACCACCATGATCCCGCTCGCCGCCGGCGCAGGGTGCAGGATCGAGAGGTAGAGCTTCTTGCCGTCCATCGAGAACACCATGTGGAACGGGTTCGGGTATTTGCCCCGCCACAGCGGATCCTCGATATGGGCGACCTTCTTCCACTTGGTCGGGTCGGGGTCGTGGCAAGCAAAGACCCCGCAATTGTTCTCCCGCAGATTGTTCATCATGCAGAGGAAGTTGCCATCGGGCGAGAAGCCGATCTCATGGCCTGGCGAGAAGATCTTGTCGAACTTGACCTGCCAGTGATCCTTGTCGACCCGGTCGACCTTGTACTGGTCGGGCGAGTTCTTGTTGAACTGCAGGAAGGCCACCGGCTCGAAGTTCTTCTCGGCATCGAGGATGGCAATGCCACCGCACAGCCGGATGACGGTGGCGGCCCAGCGTCCGGAGGGGTGCCAGATCGTGCCATCGGCGCCCGACAGCGTATGCGGGGACTCGCCGGGTATCGTGCCTTCTTCGACGAACAATTCGCCCATCGGCACCATTTCCCATTCGATCTTCTGTCCCTTGGTGCCCTGGTAGTCGAATTTCCCGGAGCCCTGGTCGGGGGACATGCGCTTGATGTCGAGAACGCCGCCCTGCTGCCAGCACTGCGACAGCTCGGCGGAGTTGCCGACCCAGTCGAAGCGCAGCGCCGCGATCACCTTCGACGTCTGCCGGTCGAAGCAGCAGGCGATGTCCTTCTGGCCGTCCGTGACGAAGTACGACTGGGCGTCCTTGGGGTTGATCGTGACATGCACGCCGAGGCCCATTCCGGTTGTTTCGGACACGTTCTCCAGCAATTCCATCTGCGCGCCGTCATAGCGGACTCGATAGATATTGAAGCCCGGGCCCGGCTCGACGATGTTGGTCGGGATGCCGTAGATCAGCGAGTTCTTGCCGCCCTGCGTGCTGTTGATGAACTCGAAGTCATGGTAGGGGTCGCCGCTCGGGAAGGCACAGAGATGGTGCGAGATCGGGTTGAAGTCGCCATAGTTCCAGTACCAGATCGATCCCAGTACACGGTTTGAATTCAGGTCGATGGCGTAGGTTCCGCCGCCCATCTTGGTCGGCACCAGCAGGATCCATCGGCCCAGGCCGCGCCCGCCAATATCGGTTTTTTCATCGACCAGCTCGCGGACGATGTCGTGCGTCTGCGCCTCGGTGTAGTTGCTGCCGGCATGCTTGGCGCCCTGTTCGGAAACGCTGCCGCCCTTGATCCAGGCATAGGCGGCCGCCACCTCGGCTGCCACCGCGGTCCCGGCGACGACCTTCAGGAGCCGGCGCCGGTTCACCTTGGTCGGCGGCTGCGCCTCCTGCGGCGGCGGTTCGTCGGGGCTTCCGGCGACGACGGCAAGCTGCGCCGCCTCGGCCGTCCGCTTGGCTTTCTCTTCCAGGTAATTCTGGAAATCTCTTCGGTCTCCTTCACCGACTTCCTCGCGTCTTCTGAGATAATTCTCGACGCTGGATTGTGATACCAGGGATCCCTTGTTCTCCGGAATGTCGAGTGATTCCGGATTAGCTTCGGAAGGAATGGTTTTGGTGGAAGATCCAGTTTTTGATCTAGACATGAGTTCACTCCTACCAACATGAGTGGGCAGTTATACGTGCCTAATCAGCACTGAGATGAACTTCTGGATCGTGTGACCTTGCCAGCGCGGTTTGCTGGAGTCAATATATCCAGCCGCCCGGGCCCGCTCCTGGATGTGATCGCGCGGGCCGGATGGAGCAGCAGGCGAGGTCGACAAGCCGGCGTGCGCCTGCACGAGGCATAGAACCCTGGCATTGCAAGGATGGGCCGATGTTTGAGCCTATTGTGATTGCACTCGCCGCCCTCGGTCTTTCGGCAAGCGTGACGTCGGTCAAGCTGATCAGCTGGTTCCTGAGGAGCGATCCCAGAGTCGTGGCAAAGCCGGCCGCCTGGTTCACGATGGGGCTGGCGCTGGTGACCGTCGTGCTGCTGCTCGTTCTGCTCATCAGGGGCCAATGGGCCGCCGCCATCGAACTCGTCGCCGCCATGTTGATCACGGGCACCTTCTTCGGATCGCCCATGTTGCGGCAGTGGCAGAAGCTCTTCCGGTTCCGGCGGCGCGGGCTCTCTCCAGATACAAGCCGTCCCGTCGCGGCCAGCGGCGCCGGCGTCGACGGCGCGCCTCCCGATCCAGACCTCGTGCGCCAGTCGATCGCGGTGCTCGAGGACTACTTGCACAAGTCGCTTGCCGAGCCCTCGGAGGGCCGGGCCAATGTCCAGTCCGCCAAGCCGCGCGCGGGGCGCAACGGCCAGGGAAACGGGAAATCCAAGGATTCCGGCTCCATGTCCGAAGAGGAGGCGCTGGAGATCCTCGGCCTCAGGCAAGGCGCCGAGGTGTGGGAGATCGAAGAGGCGCATCGCCGGATGGTGCGCAAGGTGCACCCCGACCAGGGCGGCTCCAACTATCTGACGATCAAGGTGAATGAGGCGCACGATCTCCTGCTCGGCGGCGCGAAGGGACCGGCAAGGCCGAGGCCGACCGGCTCGGCGCAGAAGCCCCGGCCGTCGCAGCGGTCCAATTGAGATTGGGGCGTCGCGGCCGCTGAGCGAGGCCCGCCGACCAATCCCTCCGTCCGGATCAATCCCCCAATGAAGCGGCCGGAACCTTGTTCCGGCCGCTGTTGCCCCAACCGCTCTGTCGGTCGGCGAGGTGTCGCCCCGAGGCGGCGTGCCCTATTCGTCGCGGAAGCAGGCTATGTGAAACGCGCGTTTGGCGGGCTTGCCGCTGACATCGAAGGTATGGACCTGCATCTGGTACGGGTCCTTGGTCAGGCCGACCGTGATGAGACCCGGCTCGACAGCCTCGTCCGTGGCACTGCCGATCGTTCCGGCGAAGTTTGTCTTGGCTTCGCCCTGCAGTGGGATCTTCCACGTAATAATGTATTCGTTCTCACCCTTCTTTTCGCACTTGTCGATCATGTAACCCCGCGCGACGGACCCATCGGATCCGATCACACAGGCAAGACGATTTTCGAACTTGGCCATGATGTCTTCCTTCAATTTGCTGTTTTCTATGATTCTTGATCATAGGCGGGCAACAAACACTGCAAATCAAGAAGCCAGCCAAGGCGGATAGGTAGGACGGGCCGGTGTCCCGGCAACCGTCAGAAGCCGCAACTCGGCATCAAAAAATGGCGCGCGGCAGGGGAGAAAGCAGCCGATCGCGACACGATCTTGTCATCCGTTGTGATGCGGTGAGCGGCATCCAGGGGCAAGAGAAAGGGCCGCTCCGGTGAGGAGCGGCCCTGGCGCCGGGAGGAGGGCGCCGGTCGACTAACCTCGCTTGATGATGATCGCTCCGACGATGATCGAGATCGCCGTCGCCACGTAGATCGACAGCGCCGGCTCGACGAAGCGCAGCCAGAACAGGTGGATCGCCACGAAGACGACCACGGCGATGAAGATCCGGTCGAACAAGTTGGTGTCGATCGGCAGGAAGCCGTCCGGTCGCGCGGCGCGTTTTGGCGCGCCGTTGCCATTGGCCGGGGGCACGGGGTTCTCGATGAAATCGCTGGCCATCCCGTTCATCCCTTGACCGCGCCGAAGGTGAGGCCGGCGACGATGTGCTTCTGCACCAGGGCGAGGAAGGCCACGGCCGGAATCAGGGTCAGCATGGCGGTGGCGGCCATCTGGCCCCAGTTGGTGCCGGTGACGGTGACGAACTCGGCGAGGCCGGTGGTGATCGTCCGCGCGTTGACGCTGGTGAGGGTCGCGGCGAACAGATACTCGTTCCAGGCGAACACCCAGCACAGGATCGCCGTGACCGCGAGGCCCGGCCGCGCCAGCGGCAGGATGACGTGGAACAGCACCTGCCAGGTGCTGGCGCCGTCGACGAAGGCGGCCTCGTCGAGCTCGCGCGGGATCGCGTCGATGACGCCGCGCAGCGTCCAGATCGCAAAGGGCAGGTTGAACACGCAATAGAGCAGGATCAGGCCGATCCGCGTGTCGAACATCTTCCAGTCGCCGACGACGAAGACCTGCGTGTAGAGCAGGAACAGCGGCAGCAGGAAGGCAGCCGGCGGCGCCATGCGGTTGGTGATGGTCCAGAAGAAGATGTTCTCCTTGCCGGAAAGCTTGTAGCGCGACAGCGCGTAGCAGGCGAGCAGGGCGAGCACCGTCACCAGCAGCGCATTCGACGTCGCGATGACGATCGAGTTCAGCATGTATCGCTGGTAGGTCGGGTCGTGGATCGTGTTCAGGTAGTTCTCCGAGAAGAACGACTTGATCAGGAAGCTCGGCGCGCTGAACAGCTCGACGCGGCTGCGCGCCGAGACGACGAACATCCAGTAGATCGGGAACAGCGTGACCAGGCTGGCGACCAGCCAGAACAGCAGCGACAGGCCGGGGCGGTTGCGGGTCATTCGGGTTTCCTCAGATCGCGGCGGGCGACCAGGCCGGCATAGAGCAGCCAGCACAGGACGATGGTGAGATAGAGCGTGATCAGCGACATGGCCGAGCCATAGCCATAGTCCGTCTTGGGAAAGACGATGCGCCAGATGTAGAGGCCGATGAAGCGCGTTGCCGAGCCCGGGCCGCCGCCGGTCAGCATCCAGACCTCGTCGACGGTGCGCATCGCGTCCATCAGGCGGATGAAGAGCGCGGACAGGATCGCGGGCTTCAGCATCGGCAGGGTCACGTACCAGAAGGTCTGGTAGCGGTTGGCGCCGTCGATCTGCGCCTGCTCGAACGGCTCCTTCGGCATGGAGGAAAGCGCGGCGAGCAGGGTCAGCGTCACCAGCGGCGTCCAGTGCCAGATGTCCATGATGACCGTGGTCAGGAAGGCCTGGCCGGCGAAGCGGCTGATCAGGAACTCGTAGCCGAACCACTGGTTCAGATAATAGGGGATCGGGCCGAGGCCGGGCACCGTCATCAGGCGCCAGGTGGCGCCGACGGCGACCGGGGCGATCATCAGCGGCAGGGTGTGGATGGTGCGGAAGAAGCCCTTCAGCGGAAAATCCTTCATGAAGAGCTGGGCCAGGAAGTAGCCGAGAACGATCTGGCTCACGACGGCGAAGACGCCGAACTTGAACGTGTTCCAGAGCGCCATCAGGAAGCCCTTGTCGAACACCAGGTGGCGGTAGTTCGACAGGCCGCTGAAGCGCATGGTCGGGTCGGCGGCGAAGCTGTTCCAGTCGAAGAAGCTCACCACCAGCACGTAGAGGAACGGGGTGAGGCCGAACACGGCCAGGATCAGCAGGGTCGGTGCGAGCAGCAACCAGCCGAGTGTTTGGGATTGCATGAAGCCGTTCCTCGTTGAAACGCGCAGATCGCTGCATCAACCGCTTCCGCCGGCGCCATCCGGCGGCGGCATGGCGGGCAGGGGAGGGCAACGCCCCCGGTCGCGGAAGGGGCGGGCCTCCGGGGAGGCCCGCCTGCGCCGCGCCTTTCGGGCACGGCGCCTTCGCGTGACGGCTTACTTGCGATAGCCGAGCTTGGTCAGTTCCGCTTCCGCGGTGGTCGCCATCTGGTCGAGGGCGTCCGAGGCGGACAGCTCGCCCGAGATCGCCTGCCAGAAGATGGGGGCGACCGCTTCGCGCAGCTGGTTGTGGAACGGATAGGCCGGGGCGCCGGCGAACAGCTTGCCCTGGTCGCGCATCAGCGTGTAGTAGCCGTCCGTCTTGGCATCCTGGGCCTTCACCTTCGGATCGTCATAGGTCGACTGCAGGGTGATGCGGGAACCCGCGACCGCCCAGTCCGCCTGCACCGACGGCTGCGCGATGTATTCCAGGAACAGCGCCGCGGCGCCCTTGTTCTTGGACGAGTGCGGGATGCCGAAGGCGCCGCCGTCATAGTAGCCGATATAGCCGGTGCCGGCCTCGGCGGCTTCCATCACGCCCGGCTCGACCGGCGGCAGCGCGACGCCGACCTTGCCGACCACCTTCGACTTCGAATCGTCGGTCGCGATCCAGGCGGCGTTCTCGCCATAGACGAGACCCTGGGCGGCGCGGCCGGCGGCGAAGGTCGCGGCGACTTCGTCCCAGGTCGACGCGGTCGACTCGGGCGGGGCGTTCTTCAGCAGGTCCAGCCAGAACTGGAGCGCCGCCTTGGCCTCGGGGCTGTTCATCTTGCCGCCGTGCTCGACGGTCGCGGCGAAGTTGTTGGCCGGGTCGATGCCCCAGTTGTAGACGCCGAAGGTCGGGGCGACGCTCTCGACATATTCATACCAGGACGCCGGGTGGCCGGTATTGGCCTGCACCGTCGAACCCCAGAGCTCGATGCCCTTGTCCTTGCCCCACTGGGTGAAGAAGTCGGCGATCTCGGTGTATTCGGCGTGGTTCTTGGCCGGCGCCAGGTCGCGGTTGTACTTGGCCTTGAACGCCGCCTTGACGTCCGGGTCCTCGAACAGGTCCTTGCGGTACAGGTAGACCTTGATGAAGGCCTCCATCGGCACGCCGAACAGGTCGCCGTCCTTGCCCTTGAAGTAGTTGGCGAAGGTGGTGAAGTTGGCCGGGTCGTAGTCGGGCGCCTTCAGCTTCGGGTTCTCGTTGAAGAACTTGGTCAGGTCGACCAGGAAGTCGCGCGAGAGATAGCCATAGACGGCGTCCTGCTCGATGTAGACGAAGTCATAGATGCCGGTGTTGGCTTCCATGTCCTTGATCGCCTTGTCGTACATCTGGTCCCAGGACGTGGCCTCGAACTCGACGTTGATGCCGGTCGCCTTGGTGAAGGCTGGTCCCAGCACGTTCTTGACGTAGTTCGACGGCGGCGTGCTCTCGGAGATGCCGCGGATGGTCACGCCGGAGAATTCCTTGCCGGCATCGGCCCAGAAGTCCGCCTTGGCCGGCGTCACGCCCGCCATCAGGCCCGCCGCCAGCGCGCCGAGCATCATTCGCTTCAAACCAGACATTCCTCGTCCTCCCTCGGATTGTCGACGGCGCTCCCGGCTTCCGTCGCGTGCGGCGGGCGCGGATGCGCCAGCTGCCCGGGCCGGGGATGCGCTTCAGCGTTTGATGAAGCGCGCCGTATGCCTAACCTCCATGAAGCGGGCGAAGCCTCCTCCAGGCTCTGGCTCAATCGATCAGCCCGCACGCTTCCCGACGGACTCTAGAAGAGCGTCCTGCCGCTCACTACGCGCGTTTGCGGCGGCATCTGTACAATTTTGTCGGCCATTGCCGGCCCTCACCCTGCGCCTCAGGCGCGCGCTTCGACGGCCTGGTCCCACCGCGCGATCGTGCCGATCCGGCGGGAATCGCGCCGATAGGCGGATGGCGACCGGCCACAGATCTTCACGAACTGGCGGTTGAAATTGGCGATGTTGTTGAAGCCGACGTCGAAGCAGATGTCGGTGATCGGCCTGTCGGTGCGGCTCAGCAGATGGCAGGCCGCGTGCACGCGCGTGCAGTTGACGTAGCGGGCGAAGGTGTGGCCGGTCTGCTTCTTGAAGAAGCGCGAGAAGGCGCTCGCCTCCATGCCGCAGAGGCTCGCCACCTGCGACAGCCGGATCGGCCGCGCGAAATTCTCCAGGATGTGGTTGATCGCGATCTCCAGCTTGCCCGAAGCGCGGCTGGGCGCATTGGCACCGGCCGCCGCGCGTGACAACACCCGGCGATCCTCCGGTCGCTGCGCCAGCGCCGTCATCAGCTCGAGGAACAGGACGAGCCGCTGCGATCCGCTGGCGGCGCCGATCTCGCGCAGCAGCCGGCGTCCGGTCTCGGCGGTCGCGCCGGAAAACTCGATGCCGCGCGCCGCGTCGGCGAACAGCGCGCCGAGATCGTGGAATTCCGGGCAGAGACCAACGACCTTGTCGGCGAAGGCGGCGCTGAACTGGATCAGCATGTCACGATCGGAGACACGCTCGCCGGGCAGGATCGCGCTCACCCAGTTGTGCGGCAGATCGGGCCCGGTCAGGACCAGGCAACCGGCCTGGAAGTCGCCGACATAGTCGCCGACCATCATCTCGCCGGAACTCGCCTGGATCAGGTGAAGCTCATATTCGGGATGGTGGTGCCATTTGGCCAGGTGGTGCGGATAGTCGTGCACGTTCCAGCGGAACGATTCCGACGGCGCACAGACGATGACCTCGAAGTCCGGCGCGAATTTGCGCTCGAAGCCCATGGCGGTTCTTCCCTGTCCCTGGACCGCCGCCGGCGTTGTTTGCCACGCCTTGCCCGAACGGTCCCGTTTTCACGCACGGATGATGGACCTCTCATTCTTGAGCCAATCGGCGAGAAAAGAAAGGGTGCGTCGCGACAGGCTCCGCGCGCAGGGTGCTGGAACGGCAATGGGCCGGCCCCGAGGGCCGGCCCATTGCGATCGGATCGATCGGAGCTGACGGCTAGACCAGGGCGTCGGGGCCGGCGCCGCAGACCAGCGCGGCGACCGAGTGACCGGGCGGGAAGCCGAGCACGCCGGTCTGCAGAGCCGCGATCGCGGCGGCGCCGGAGAGGTCGGCAGCGATGCCCATCTCGAACCACAGCCAGCGGCTCGCCTCCAGCATCGCCTCGTCGGAGACCAGGACGATGTCGTCGACATGGTCGTGCACGAGCTCGAACACGCCCTGGTCCGTCTCGGCGCAGGACATGGTGGCGACGCGGCTGGTGATCGCCGGCAGGCGCACGACCCGGCCTGCGTCGAGCGACGCCTTCAGCGTCGGCGAGCCTTCCGGCTCGATGCCGATGATGCGCACGGAGGGCTTCAGCGCCTTGATGGCGACGCCCATGCCGGAGATCAGGCCGCCGCCGCCGATCGCGACCAGCACGGTGTCGACGTCCGGAACCGCTTCCAGCAGTTCCAGTCCGATCGTGCCCTGGCCGGCAATGACATTGGCGTCGGCGAAGGGATGGAAATAGGCCGCGCCCTTCTCCTTGGCGAAGGCAAGGGCGTGCAGGTTCGTCTCGTTCCAGATGTCGCCGATGATCTCGACCGTGGCGCCCCAGCGCTTCAGCTTCTCGACCTTGGCCGGCGTGATGCTCTTCGGCACGAAGATGGTCGCCGGCACGCCGGCTAGTTTCGCCGCGCGGGCCGTTGCCAGGCCGTGATTGCCGCCGGATGCGGTGACGACGCCGCCGGCCAGCTCTTCCTTCGGCGTGGTCAGGAGCTTGTTGGTGGCGCCGCGCGCCTTGAACGAGCCCGTCGGCTGCAGGCATTCGAGCTTCAGCGACAGCGTCGCGTCGGTCACCGGCTCGGCCAGCGCCGCGGCGCGGATGGTCGGCGTGCTGCGGATATGCGGGGCGATGCGCCCGGCGGCGGCCTGGATATCGGCGAGCGTGATCATCAGAGCGTACCTGTGTAGGGCGAGGCGACGACGAGGCAGCAATTGCCTGGGCGGACGCGACCGGGCTGGCGGCGGCCATAGAGGATGCCGTCGGCCGCGTAGAACAGTTCGGCCGGCTTGCGGCTCGGATTGGCGAGGAAATGCACCCGTCCGGCCGGCTGGCCGCGCGAGACCATCGTGCCGTTCCTGTGGAAGGGCTCGAACACGCCGTCGTCGTCCGAGATGACATAGGCGTCGGAGCCGGGCAGTTCGAAGAGGCGCTGCGGATGGCGCGCGGGCGAGGCCAGCTCGGGCGGCAGCACGCCGAGATGGGACAGCACGTTGCGAACGCCGCGGCGGCAGATGTCGAGGGCGTCGAGCGATACCGTGCCGCCGCCCGCCATCTCGGTGCCGACGACGGTCAGCCCGGCGCGGGCGGCCGAGGCGGTCGCGGTGCGCGTGTCGCCGCGGTTGTCGATGACGACGACCAGCGGCGCGTCGAAGGCGGTGACGGCGGCGACGTTCTTGGCGTGCTGGACCGGATCGGCGACCGGTTCGATCACCGAGCTCGGCATCAGGTCGAGCGAGGAGCCGCCGGAATGCAGGTCGAGGAAGGCGTCGCCCATCGGGAACAGAGCGTCGTTGACGAAGGCCGAGATCTGCTGCGTCGTCGTGCCGTTGGCGTTGCCCGGGAAGGTCCGGTTCATGTTGAGGTCGTCGATCGGCGAGGTCCGGCGCGCGGCGTTGACCGCCGGCAGGTTGATCGCCGGGATGAAGATCAGCCGACCGGAGACGAGACCGGGATCGAGGTCGCGGATCATCTCGCCGAGGGTGATCGGTCCCTCATATTCGTCGCCGTGGTTGCCGCCCTCGAGGATGACGGTCGGGCCGCTGCCGTTCTTGATCACGGCGAGCGGCACGCGCACCACGCCCCAGGCATCGTCATGGACGGAGAGCGGCAGGTTGAAGAAGCCGGTCTGCTTGCCGTCCTTGTCGAAGTCGACGGTGCATTGCGCCAGTTGCTTAGCGTTCAGGCCCATTTTCTACTCTGTGCGGGACGACGAGGGGAGGGATGAGGTTGGAAGAAACATGGTGGTCAGCCTATTTTCTATCACTGATGATATCAAGAGTTGATATGTGATATCATCCACGTGCATGCTTGTCGCAAATGCCGCGTTGCGCGGCCGCGCCGGTCCGGCAATGACAGGCAGCAAAGGAGTGACGTGATGACCACAGCCAAGCGGCCATCCGGCGAAACGGGCGCCGACGAAGCCAAGCCGGCGCGCGTCGCCGGGAAGCGCGCGAGCCAACCGGCGCCCAAGCCGGTCGCCAAGCCCGCTGCCAAGGCGGCCAAGCCGGCCAAGGCCAAGGTGCCCGCCGCGCGGGGCGGCAAGGCGGTAAACGGCGACAAGCCGGCCTACAGCGCGCCGGCGCTGGAGAAGGGGCTGGACGTCCTGGAGCTGCTGGCGACGCTGTCCGAGGGCGTCACGCCCAGCCAGATCGCCCAGCAGCTGGGCCGGTCCCTGCAGGAGGTCTACCGCGTCGTCGTGGCGCTCGAGCGGCGCGGCTACATCCAGCGGCCGCCGGGCGAGGAGAGCCTGGTGCTGTCGAGCAAGATGCACGATCTCGCCTATCGCTATCCCCCCATGCGCCGCCTCGTCGACGCCGCGCGTCCCGTGCTGAACCGCGTGGCGATCAACGCCTACCAGGCCTTCCATCTGGCGGTGCTCGACGGACTGTCGATCCGGGTCGTGGCGCAGGTCGATAGCCCGGCGCCGCTCGGCTTCCGCCTGCGCGTCGGCACGCAGAACCCGGCGATCCGCACCGCCTCCGGCCGCCTGCTCATCGCCTACCAGCCGCCGGCCGTGCAGGAATGGCTGTTCGAGGCGATCGGCCAGACCGCGCCGAAGAGCGAGATCGATTGGCTCAAGAAGCGGATCGAGGTGGTGCGCTCGGTCGGCTATGAGATGATCGCCGGCGAGGCGCTGAAGGGCATCACCGACGTCAGCTTTCCGATCCTGAACGCGGAAGGCTTCGCGCCGGCGGTGATCACCATGCCGTTCCTCGCCTCCTCGACCGAAAAGGTGCCGTTCGACGACGCCAACAAGCTGCTGTTCGAGGCGGCGCAGACGATCACCGGCCTGCTCGGCGGCGAGCTGGCGACGCCGAACTTCCCGCTCGCCCATACCGGCGGCCCGGTCGGCAGCAGCGACCGCTGAGCGTTGTCCGGGGCGCCGCCCGCGCGGCGGCGCCGTCATGCCGTGGGTGCCGCTCATCGCACGGCGCCGGCGATCGCGCCGGACAGGATCTGGCGCTGGAACAGCATGTAGACGATGATCACCGGCAGCAGCGCCACGATCAGGCCGGCGCTGATCAGCGGGATCGAGACGTCGTACTGGCCGGAGAGCAGCGCGACGCCGACCATCAGGGTCTTCTTGTCGGAGCCGCCGAGGATGACCAGCGGCAGCAAGAGGTCGTTCCACATCCAGACGAAGTTCAGGATCGACAGCGCCGCGATCGCCGGGATCGAGATCGGCAGCAGCACCGAGAACAGGATGCGGATGTCGCCGGCGCCGTCGAGGCGGGCCGCCTCGATGAGCTCATCTGGAATCGCGCGGAAATAGGCCGACAGCAGGTAGGTGCCGAGCGGCAGGCCGAAGGCGGCATAGGCGAAGATCAGGCCCTGATAGGTGCCTCCGAAGCCGAGGTCGAGGATCGTCTCGTAGAGCGGATAGATGATCACCTGGCTCGGGATGACGAGCATGGCGATGATGAACAGGAAGATGTAGTTGCCGCCCTTGATCTTCAGCTTGGTGACGGCATAGGCGATGAACAGCGCCGCGACGGTCGAGAGGATCAGGCCGCCGGCGGTGGTGATGATGCTGTTCAGCAGCAGCCTGCCGACCTGCATGCGCTCGAAGGTCTCGAGGTAGTTCTCGAAGGTGATGTCGGTGACGAAGCCGAGCGGATCGGCGGAATAGTCGGCGCGCGTCTTGAACGAGTTGATGATCGTGAAGATCAGCGGATAGAGCGTCACCACGGCGAGGATGACCAGGACGATGGTCACCAGCCAGCGCGTCAGCGCCATGCGGACCGAGGAGACGGTCAGGTGCGGGGCGGCGGTCTTCATTTCGGCTTGGCCCCCTCAACATACATGCGGCGGACGACGAAGGCGGAGACGAGCGCGACGAACAGGAACAGGGCCATGCCGATGGCCGCGCCGAGGCCGCGGTCGAGGAACTGGAAGGTGGTCGTGAAGACGAGGAATTCCGGCAGCACGGTCGCCGTTCCGGGGCCGCCCTTGGTGAGCGCGTAGATCAGCGGGAACATCCAGATCAGGATGCCGGAGGTGCAGAGCACGGCCCAGTAGCCGATCACCGGCTTCAGGAGCGGCATGATGATGTGGAAGAGCAGCCGCCAGAAACCGGCGCCGTCGAGCTTGGCCGCCTCGACCACTTCCTCCGAGACGGTCGAGAGACCGGAGAGATAGGTAAGCACGCCGAGGCCGAAGAAGCTCCAGAGCGCCACGGCGGTGAGCGAGAGCAGGGCGCTGGTCGGGCCGTTCAGCCATTCGATGGCGAGCGGGGCCAGGCCGATGGTCCGGAGCAGCGCGTTGAGCGGGCCGTCGGGCGCGAGGATCTGGCGGAACATGATGCCGACGACGATCGGCGCGATCATGTAGGGCAGGAAGAAGGCGGCGCGGAAAAACTTCCAGCCCGGCGTCTTCTGGAACAGCAGGAAGGCCAGCACCAGCGGCAGGATGATCCAGACCGGCAGCGTCGCGAAGGCGATCAGCGCGTTGCGGAAGGAATCATGCACCGCCGGATCGTCCAGCATGGTGCGGTAGTTGGCGAGGCCGGCAAAGGCCGGGTCCTCGAAGCCGCGCGTCTCCTGCAGGCTGAGCCAGACGGTGCGGACGAGCGGCACCAGCTTGAACAGGATGGCGAGCGCGAGGCCCGGCAGGACGAACAGGGCGGCGACCAGCATGTCGCGCCGGATCCAGGGGCGTTTCGCCCCGGCGTGCGTCCGCGCGGCAGCGGTTGCCGGATGGGCCAGTTCAGCCATCGATGATCCCGTTTCTTGGAAGGGGCGGGGAGGCGACCTGCCTCCCCGCGATCAGGCGTTGCGATGCGCCTACTGGCGCTTGCTCGGGCTCTGCTCGAGCGCCTTCTGCATCCGCGCCGTCCAGTCCTCGATGGTGAGGCGGCCGAGCGCGACTTCCTGCCAGCCGCGGGCGAGCGCATCGGCTTCCTGGCCGGAGAGCAGGACGCCGGCATGCAGCGTCGGCTTCTTGATGATCTCGAGGATCTGGCCGAGGGCTTCCGACTTCGGCAGCGCCGACGGATCGACGTTCTTGTTGAGCGAGATGCCGCCGGCGACCTTGCTCAGCAGCTCGGCATTCTCCTTGCCGGCCATGAACTTCACGAACTGGAAGGCGGCGTCCTTCTTGTCGCTCCAATCCGTGACGCCGAACACCGAGCTCTCGATGCCCGAGAAGCTGTTGGCGAGCGGCGCGTCGGCGACAATGGTCGGCCAGCGCATGGCGCCGAGATTCTCGTCGCCGAGGATCTTGCCGAAGGCGGCCCAGTTGACGGCGTCGGAGATGATCGTGCCGGCGAAGGCGGCGTTGCCGCTCTGGAAGATGTCGGCGCCGTCCGGCAGCATGGTGATCGAGGGCGCGCTGGAATTGGTCCAGCCGGCTTCGGTGATCGAGGCCAGGCCCTTCAGGACGTTGACCATCTTCGGGTCGGTCCAGGGCATCTTGCCGGCGAGCATGGCGCGCATGTCGTCTTCGGTCAGGTAGTTGCGCGCGATCTCGGGGAAGTTCCAGTAGGCCGGGAAGATGCCGGACAGGCCCATTGCGACGCAGGTCTTGCCGATCGCCTTCACCTTGTCGCAGGCGACCTTCATCTCGTCCCAGGTCTTGGGCGGATTGGCGGCGTCGAGGCCGGCCTCCGTCAGCACCTTCTTGTTGTAGTACATGACGTTGCCCTGGTAGCCGAAGGGCAGGCCGTAGCAGGACTGGGTGGTGTCGAAGTTCAGGCAGCCGCCGCTATAGGTGATCAGGTCCTTGCCGGCTTCCAGAACTTCCGGCGGCAGCTCGGCATAGGCGCGGCGTCGGTCGAACAGCTCGAGGCCGGCATTGTTCTCCATCACGTCCGGGCCGCTCTTGGTCGTGATGTAGGGGCCCTGGACCTCCGGATAGCGGTCGAACGGCACCGTCTCGAGCTCGACCTTGATGGTCGGGTTCTGCTTCTCGAACTCGGCGACGAGCGCCTTCCAGTAGTCGGCGCCACCCGGCTCCCAGTTGAGCACGCGGATGGTGGTGACGTCCTGCGCCTGCGCGGCCTGGCCGCCGAGCGCGGTCACCGACGCGAGCGCGAGGCCGGCGAGCATGCCGCGGACGACGCTCCGGCCGGTCCGAATTGGTGTTGGATTCATGATGGGTTCCCTTCTCCGTCTGGTTCTGGTCGCGCGTGCTGTCGAAAGAATCCGGCCCGTCGGGGCGGATGACCGTCGGCCCGCGACCGCCCTCGCCGGCGCATGGCCGGTAGACGTTCCCGATGGCGCGAATGAAGCGGTCGGCATCCCTGTCACCCCGCGATGGCCACCGCCCTTGCAGCGGGTCTTATCGGCGGCCATGCGGCAACGCTAGCACAGGGATTTTTCTATTGAAATAGGAATTTCTTATAAGAAACACGATGCTGATCGGGGTGAAAACGGACGGCCGGAAGCAGCCCGTCGCGCAACGTGCGGCTGGGTAACCTATTAAGAATACTCGATAATTTATCTCGCCTGGTCACGGTCCTCTGCAGTCATCCCGGCGAAGGCCGGGATCCATAGACACCGGCCGGTGACGAACGGCGGAGTCATGGCTTCACAGGACGGCGGTTATGGGCCCCGGCCTTCGCCGGGGCGACAGCCTGCGCTCATGGGCAGGTGCCAAAGGGCCCCTTGCGGCAGCGCGCTACACCGCCTTCGGCACCACGCCGCCGAGGCGGCTGGAGGCGAGGCAGGCGTCGACCAGCGCCATGGTGCGGATCGAGTCGTGCACGTCGGTGTCGAGCACGCTGTCCTCGCCGGCGGCGTAGCGCTGCAGATTGGACATCACCGCGCCGAAGGCATCCGGCACGCGCTCGCCGGCGAGCGGGATCTCGGTCCACGTGCCGCCTTCGACGATCACCTCGAGCTTTTCCGGCGTCGGGTCGAGATAATCGCGCAGATAGCCGAGCTCGAGATGGGCGCAGCCCTTGGTGCCCTCGACGCGGATCGTCGCGTCGATGTGCTTGGGGCCGTAATTGTAGGTGTGGTTCAGCGACAGGCAGCAGCGCGCGCGGGGGCCGTAGTCGAGGATGATGCTGGAGCGCGCGTCCTTCAGGTCGGGATAGCGCGGATGCGGCACGGTCTTGGCGTAGACGCTGTCCGGCTCGCCGAGGATCGAGCGAATCCAGTCAAGATAATGGATCGAATGCAGCGGGATCTCGACCGCGTCGAGATGCGGGATGAACGACCACATCTCCCAAGGCATGTAGATGGCGAGGCGCACCTCCAACTCGACGACGTCGCCGAGCAGGCCGCGCCGGACCGCGTCGCGGATCGCCAGCATGGACGGGGTGAAGCGGAGCTGGAAATTGGTCGCCGCCGTGATCCTTCGCGCATCGATCGCGTCGACGATCTGGCGCGCGGCGGAGAGATTGGCGCCGAGCGGCTTCTGGATCAGCGCGACGCTGCCGGTCGGCAGCTGTTCGACCGCGCCGAGGATCGCGGTCGGCGGCAGGGCAAGGTCGAACACGGTGTCGTCGGTGCGGGCGGCGATCGCCGCTGCCATGCTCTCATGCACGACCGGAATGTCGAACTCAGCGGCGACGGCCCGCGCCTTGTCGTTGTCGAGGTCGAAGATGCCGGCAACCGGCAGGCCGATCTTGCGATAGGCCGGCAGGTGGGCGCTGCTGACGATGTCGCCGGCGCCGATGATGGTGATCGGCCGCGGGCGGCTTGGCATCGGCCAGGTCTGTTCGAGTTCCAAGCCAGCCATCCTGTCGCCTCCCAGCGTCGCCGCGCGGGCACGGCGATCGAAATGCAATATCACTGACGATAGTCAGCGTTGATATTTGATATCAGATGGGCAATCCTGTCAACAACGCCGGGCGCTTCCGGCGTCGCAGACGCATGGCATGAGGAGGATGACGGAATGGCTGCAGCGGGTGAAGTAAAGATCGCGGGACGGGTCGCGCTGGAAGGTGGCGACCGGCATGTCCATGCGGCGCGGCGGTTGCGTCAGGCGTTCCCGATGCTCGAATTCGTGCCGCGCGCGGCCGCTTCCACGGCGCTGCCGCTGGTTCGTCTTGTCGAGGACAAGTCGCTGGCCGAGGGAGCCTTCGTGCTGACGGTGCGTCCGGGCGATAATGCCGAGATCACCATCGCCGGCGGTCCGTTCTCCGGCGTGATCTATGGCGCCGAAGAGTTGATCGCGCGCGCCCGCGTCGCGGATGGCGCGGTGCAGGTTCCGGCCGGAGAGCGGCGCGCGGCGCCGGGGCTCGCCTATCGGACCTTCTGGACCTGGGACCACTCGACCAACTGGGAATTGTCGCAAGTCGGCCATCAGGAAATCGGCGTCTTCAATCCCTATGGCAAGCCGCCGTCCGGTTTCCTCGGCGACTATACGCGCCTGGTCGATTTCGCCAGCCGCAACCGCATCCCGTCGGTCGTCATCTACGGCTTCCTCAGGGATACGCATGGCGGCATCGACGCGGCCAAGGAGCTCTGCCGCTATGCGACCGAGCGCGGCGTCCGCATCGTGCCGGGCATCGCCATTGGTTCCTATGGCGGCGTCTACTGGGAGGGCGACCACCGCTACAACCTCTCGACCTGGCTGAAGAAGAACCCGCAGCACGCGGCGACGATGGAGAAGGGCGTCGGCTTCCAGATCGCCGACCTCGACTTCCCGCTCAACTTCCCGCGTTCCGACTACACCATGACCGCGTGCCCGAGCGCGCCGGAGACGATGGACTGGATGGAGGAGGCGGTGAGTTGGCTCGCCGAGACCTTCGAGATCGGCGGCGTCAACATCGAGAGCGGCGACTATGGCGTCTGCGGCTGCGCGCGCTGCGTCGCCCGCCGCAACAACGAGGCGGAGGCCGCCCGCCGCGTCGACGACCATGGCGACAGCTGGTCGCATACCGACATGGCGGCGAACTTCCCGCGCCTCTACCAGGCGGCCAAGGCCAAGCGCCCGGACGCCTGGATCTACAGCGAGATGCAGTGGGACAATCTGTTCGATCCGGTCGCGCATGAGGCGCAGCGCCAGCTGCCGCAGGGCGCGCTCTACCAGCACACGACCAACCGGACCTTCTGGAAGCGCCTTCAGAACGAGCTGACCCGGGCCGATGTCGAGAGCCTGCCGACGCAGCCGAACGTGCTGCGCTGCCAGTTCGCCTGCCAGTGGAACGGCGACCGGCGCACCGAGCGCTACGCCTTCAACGGCCGCGTCTTCGCCGACATGAACAAGTTCTGCGCCGATGTCGGCATGCAGGGCCTGACGGTCTGGGGCGAGCCGTCGCCCTACCACGCGACGGTCGAGCTGTCCTACCTCGCCTTCGCCCGCTTCGGCTACGAGCCGACACTGACCTGGGACCGCTTCATGGCCGAGGACGCGGCGCCGCTCTTCGGCGGGCAGGCCGCGGCCGAGCGCTTCGTCGCGGTCGCCGAGGAGCTCGACGCCAATATCGAGCTGCCGGTCGAGCGCCTGCGGACGCTGCAGGGCGAGGCCCGCGAGGCGTCGCGCCAGAACGACGACGAGGCGTCGCGCCGCTGGCTGAGCCTCGAGGACCAGATCGCCCGCCGCGCCTATATGGGCCGGTAGGCCCGCCCCTTCATCCCCGCGCAGGCGGGGATCCATACAGCTGAGACCTGAGCCGCTAAAACCTCCCGAAAACCCGGTTGAATGGATCCCCGCCTGCGCGGGGATGTGGGTGGTTTTTCGGAGAGGACAAGCGGGGAACGAAATGGGCCCCGGCGATGGGTATTTCGCCGGGGCCCGCGCGCAGCTCAGTGCCGGGGGAGGGAACGGTTCAAGCCACGCGCGTTCCTGTCGTCAGGCGACGCGCTGCTTGGCGGTGCCGCGCGCCCATTCCGGCAGCCACTCGCCATGCGCGGCGAGGAGGTCGTCGACCAGGTTCCAGATCTGGTCCAGGTCGAGCTCGGCCGCCGTGTGCGGGTCCATCATCGCGGCATGGTAGATGTGGTCGCGATTCTCGGTCAGAAGCGCCTTCACCGTCAGTTCCTGCACGTTGATGTTGGTGCGCATCAGCGCGGTCAACTGCGGCGGCAGTTCGCCGATATAGGTCGGCTGGATGCCCGAGGCGTCGACCAGGCAGGGCACTTCCGCCGCGCAATCGGCCGGCAGCGAGGTGATGCAGCCATTGTTGCGGACGTTGCCGTAGATCACCGACGGCTCGCCGGTCCAGATCGAGTTGATGATCTCGGAGGCGTATTCCTTGCTCTGCGACACCTCGATCCGGTCGGCGGTGCGATATTCCTCGGCCTGGTTCTTCCAGCGCGCGATCTGCTCGATGCAGCGCTTCGGATATTCGTCGAGCGGAATGCCGAACTTCTCGATCAGGTCCTCGCGGCCCTCCTTGATGAAGTAGGGCGTGTATTCGGCGAAGTGCTCGGAGCTCTCGGTGACGAAATAGCCGAGCCGGGTCAGCATCTCGTAGCGCACCTTGTTCGGGCAGCGCGGGTTCCAGCCGGGCTTCGGCGCCCGGCCGTCGCGGTACCCGCGGACAAGGTCGGGATAGAGGTCGCGATACGAGCCGTCGGCCTGGCGATGCTCGAACTTCAGGTAGAACGCCATGTGGTTGATGCCGGCGGCGCGGTAGCGGATTTCCTCGTAGGGAATGTCGAGGTCATGCGCCAGCTCCATCGCCGTGCCCTGCACCGAGTGGCAGAGGCCGACCTGCTTGATTGCCGGGTACTTGGCCGTGATCGCCCAGGTGTTGATCGCCATCGGGTTGACGTATTGCAGCATCACCGCGTTCGGGCAGATGGCGAGGATGTCCTCGCAGATCTTCCAGAGATGCGGCACGGTCCGGAGCCCGCGCATGATGCCGCCGACGCCGAGCGTGTCGGCGATGGTCTGGCGCAGGCCGTAGCGCTTCGGCACCTCGAAATCGGTGATCGTGCAGGGGTCGTAGCCGCCGATCCGGAAGGCGACGACGACGAAGTCGGCGCCGGAGAGCGCCTTCTTCTGGTCGGTATAGGTCTCGACCTTGGCCGGCACGCCCAGCGTCGAGGCGATCTTGCGGACGACGACGGCGCTCTCCTCGAGGCGCTGCGGGTTGATGTCCATCAGCGCGATGGTGGCGCCGGCGAGCGCCGGGCGCTGCAGGACGTCGCCGACGATGTTCTTCATGAACACGGTCGATCCGGCGCCGATGAAGGTGATCCTGGGATTGGCAGACATGAGAGAGCTCCGGTAGGCAGATTCTTTAGGCGGCTATCTGGAACGCGGCGCGCACCAGGCGGGCCGTGTATTCGTTCTGCGGGTTGGTCAGCACCTCGCTGACCGGCCCCTGTTCGACAATCTGGCCATGCTGCATGACGATCACGCGATGGCACAGCGCCCGCACCACCTTCAGGTCGTGCGAGATGAAGAGGTAGGAGAGGCCCTTCTCGTCCTGCAGCTTGCGCAGCAATTCGATGATCTGCGCCTGCACGGAAAGGTCGAGCGCCGAGGTCGGTTCGTCGAGCAGGATGAATTCCGGCTCCAGCGCGATGGCGCGGGCGATGGCGATGCGCTGGCGCTGGCCGCCGGAGAATTCGTGCGGGAAGCGCGACAGGATGTTGTCCGGCATGCCGGCGTCGGCAAGCGCCTGGCGAACCCGCCGCAACCGGTCCTGCCGGTCGGTGCCGATGCCGTTGACGATCAAGCCTTCCTCGATGATCTGCCCGATCGACATGCGCGGGTTCAAGGACGAGAACGGGTCCTGGAAGACGATCTGCATGCGCGAGCGGAGCGGCCGCATCGCCTGGCGGTCCTTGCCGTGGATCGCCTCGCCGTCGAAGAAGATCTCGCCATGCGAGGCGTGGATCAGCCGGATCAGCGCCTGGCCGAAGGTGGTCTTGCCGGAGCCGCTCTCGCCGACGAGGCCGAGCGTCTCGTGCCGGCGCAGCTCCAGTCCCAGATTGTTGCAGGCGACCAGCTCGAAATAGTCGGGCTTGAAGAGGCCGCCGCGCTTCAGCGTGTAGGAGACGCGCACGTCGCGGCCCTCCAGGATCACCGGCGTCGCCTCGGGCAGAGGGTTGGCGGTGCCCTTGGGCTCGGAGGCGAGCAGGTGCCGCGTATAGGCGTGGCGCGGGTTCTGGAACAGCGCCTCGGTGACGTTGTGCTCCTTCACCGCGCCGTGCTGCATCACATAGACGTAGTCGGAGAACTGCCGGACGATCGTCAGGTCGTGCGTGATCAGGATCACCGCCATGCCGTAGCGCTTCTGCAGCTCGCGGATCAGGTTCAGGATCTGCGCCTGCACGGTGACGTCGAGCGCCGTGGTTGGCTCGTCGGCGATCAGGATGTCGGGCCGGTTGGCGAGCGCCATGGCGATCATGACGCGCTGGCGCTGGCCGCCGGAGAGCTGGTGCGGATACTGCTTGATGCGCGCCTCGGGGTCGGGGATGCGCACTTCCTTCAGCAGTTCCAGCACCCGCGCCTTCGCCTCGGCGCGAGTCATCTTGCGGTTGTGCAGGTGCAGCACCTCGGCGATCTGCTGGCCGATCGTGTAGACCGGGTTCAGCGAGCTCATCGGCTCCTGGAAGATCATCGCGAAGCGGTTGCCGCGGAGGCGCCGGCGCTGGTTCTCGCTGAAGCCGAGGATGTTCTTGCCCTCGAACAGGATGCGGGCGCCCTTGGCGACGGTCGCCCGCTTCGACAGCAGCCCCATGATGGTGCGCGCCGTCACCGACTTGCCGGAGCCGCTCTCGCCGACCACGGCGATGGTCTCGCCCTTGTGCAATTGGAACGAGACGTCGCGCACGGCGTCGACCGAGCCGCCCTCGACCTTGAAGGTGACCGCGACGCCGCGGGCGTCGAGGATCAGCTCGCGGCCATGGGCGTTCAGGTCGGTGCGTTCGGCGGGGGCGAATTCGCTTGTCGTGTCGGCCATCATGAACTCCGCCGCATCAATAGGGGTCGATCGCGTCGCGCAGGCCGTCGCCGAGCGCGTTGAACGCGAAGACGGTGATCAGCACGAAGACGACGGGGGAGAGGATCCAGGGATAGGAGCCGATCACCGAGAAGGCGCTGGTGTCCTGCAGCATCAGGCCCCAGGAGATCAGCGGCGGCTTCACGGCGAAGCCGAGGAATCCGAGGAAGGATTCGAGCAGCACGATGGTCGGGATGGCGAGCGTCACGCCGACGATCACATGGCTCATGACGTTGGGCAGGATGTGGCGGAAGATGATCCGCCCGTCGCCGGCGCCGATCGCCATGGCGGCGCGGACATATTCGATCCGCGCCAGCGCCAGCGTCTTGCCGCGCACCTCGCGGGCGAGCTGGGCCCAGCCGAGCGCCGCCATCACGCCGATGACGAAGGCGATGAAGACGTTGGAGGGCGCGGTGATCGGGATCAGCGAGGTCAGCGCCAGGTAGAGCGGCAGTTGCGGGAAGGCGAGGACCAGGTCGACGAAGCGCTGCAGCCAGGCGTCGAGCCGTCCGCCGATATAGCCGGACGAGATGCCGACCGTCGTGCCGACGGCGGTGGTGATCAGCACGACGATCAGCGCGATGGTGAGCGAGATACGGGAGCCGACGATGCCGCGGGAGAGAATGTCGCGGCCGAACTTGTCGGTGCCGAGCAGGTGGATCGGCGCGCCGTCACGCGCCCCGAACAGGTGGATGTCGGTCGGGATCAGCCAGAGCAGCTTGTAGGGATAGCCGCGGACGAACAGGCCGAGCACATGCGGGTTCTCGAGATCGGGCCCGGTCATCGGCTGGAACGTCACCGGGTCCAGTTCGTCCGTCTCGACGATCGGGTAGATGCGCGGCACGAAGCTCCAGGAGCCGTCCGGCGCGGTGAAGCTGATATGGTCCGGCGGCGCGAAGCCGATGCCGTTGGCGCGCGGGTCGACCGGCGCGACGAAATCGGCGAACAGCGCCATCAGCAGCAGGCCGACGACCATGGTGAGGCCGATCATGCCCATCACCGAGCGGCGGAAGCGGCGCCAGACCAGCGCGAAATAGCCCTCGTTGCCATGGGCGAAGCGGGCGTTCGGCACGACCGGCGCGGTCGGCTCCGCCGGGGGCAGGGTGGCGAGGCTCTCGGTACGGTCGGTCATGCCTTTTCTCCCCCGAGGCGGACGCGCGGATCGAGCAGCGCCAGCAGCATGTCGGCGATGATGTTGCCGATGATCAGGGTCGTCGCGAGGACGAGCATGAAGGTGGCGGTGACATAGACGTCGCCGACCGCCATCGAGCCGACGATGGCCGGGCCGACGGTGGCGAGCGCGAACACGATCGCGACCTCGATTTCGCCGGTCAGCATGTAGGGCAGCACGACGCCCTGGTACATGACGAGCGGATGCAGCGCGTTCGGCACGGCGTGGCGCAGGACGACGGCGGATTCCGGCAGGCCCTTGGCGCGAGCCGTCTCGACATACTGGGCGTTCAGCGTGTCGAGCAGATTGCCGCGCATGACGCGCATATTGTAGGCGAGGCCGCCGAAGGTGGCGATCGCCAGCACCGGCCAGATGTGTTTCAGGAGGTCGACGAATTTCGCCCACGACCATGGCGCCCCGCCATACTGCGGCGAGAAGAAGCTGCCGATCTCCTGCACGTTCAGCTTGAACGCCAGGATGTAGACGATGACGATCGCCATCAGGAAGCGCGGCACGGTCATGCCGATGAACGACACGAAGGACAGCGTCGAGTCGATCCAGCTGTATTGCCGCGTGGCGGCAATGATGCCGAAGGTGATGCCGAACAGCGAAGCCAGGATGTGGCAGGCCAGCGCCAGCGCCAGCGTGCGCGGCAGGCGCTCGGCGACGACGGTCGAGACCGGCTTGTTGTAGAAGAAGCTGTGGCCGAAATCGAAGCGGGTCAGGATGCCCCAGATCCAGCGGAAATACTGGACGATCATCGGATCGTTGAGGCCGTGCGCCTGGCGATAGGCCTCGGCCTGCGCCTCGGCGACCGCGGCGGAGGCGCCGCCCTGGTTCATCAGCTGCGAACGGATGAAGTCGGCATAGTCGCCGGGGGGCGCCTGGATGATGACGAAGGTCACGATGCTGAGAATGAACACCACCGGGATCGCCGACAATATCCGCATCATCAGGAAACGTAGCATCGGGCAGCAGGTCCTTGGTTGCGCGCTGCGGGGAGGGGCCGGCCTTGGCCGCCGCTTCCCGTCGATCGTTGCCGCCCCGCCGGGCCGGCAACGTCGTCGCGGTGCCGATGGACCGGCCCGGGACGATGCCCGGGCCGGCCGTGTCGGAAGCCGCGTCGCGGATCAGCCCTTGATCGGGCCGCCCTTCGCGCCCGGGGCGCTCGGCAGCGTCTCCGGGTAGAGCTCGTACTTGCCCTGCTTGTCGGCCGGGACGAAGACGCGCTCGCGGATGATGCTGTCCTCGGCCCAGTTGAACAGGTTGATCGGCACGCCCTTCGGGATGTTGGCGAAGCGCTTGTTGATGATCAACGCGCCCGGGTACTGGGTCAGGCCGATGCCGTAGACGTTGTCCGTATAGATCTTCTGGAACGTCTTCATCAGCTCCTTGCGCTCGGCGTTGTCGCTCGAGGCGATGAACTTGTCGACGACATCGACCAGCTCCTGCTCGAACGGCAGCATGTCGACCTGGCCATCAGAGCCGGCGCGGTGGAACCAGCTGGTCTTCGGGCCGACCGGGGCAAGGTTGACCGTCTTCTGCACGACCGAGGTCAGGTCTTCCTGGTTGCGGAAGATCATCCAGTCGAACTTGCCGGCCTGCTGCAGCGCGTCGCGCTGCTTGCCCTCGACCTGATTGATCAGGACGCGGATGCCGAGCGGTTCCATCATCGAGACGACGCCGTCGGCCAGGCTCTTGTCGGTCTGGTAGTCGGCGTTGACGAGGAGCGTGACCTCGACATTGGCGCCGCCTGCCGTGTCGGCCGGGAAGTTCATGATGCCGTCGCCGTCGGTATCCTTGAGGCCGGCGGCCGCGAGCTCGGCCTTGGCGCCCTCGAGGTCGAACGGATAGTAGGCGGTCGAGTCCTTGTCGTAATAGACGGTGCCCGTGTAGATGCCGCCCGGATAGATGGTCGTGAACGGACCCTTGACGAGCGATTCACCCAGCCGCTTGCGGTCGATCGCCGAGGTGACGGCCTTGCGGAAGTGCTCGTTGCGGTTCAACTCGCGGACGGCCTGGCCGCGCGCGTCCGGTTCGCCCCAACCATTGCCGGAAAGGTTCTGGTAGAGCGAATAGCCGATGATGCGCGGGCCGAATTCGAGGCGGGCCGGGGCGTCGGGATCGGCGGAGCGCTTCAGTGCCTCGACGAAGCTTTCCGGCTGCTCGAGGTTGGAGAAGTCGCCCGATCCCGCCACCGCCTGCACGTCGCGGTCGGCCCAGGTCGAGAGCTTGTAGTGCATCTCGTTCAGGTAGGGCAGCTGGTTGCCGGCCTCGTCGACCTTCCAGTAGTAGGGATTGCGGCGCAGCACGATGATGTCGTCGGCGCGGTACTCGACCGGTGCCCAGGCGCCCATCACCGGCATGTTCAGGTATTCCGGCGGGAAGGCGTTCTTGTACTGCTCGTAGGTGTTCTTCGAATATTTCGGGTGCTGCGGCTTCAGGATATGCGCCGGGCCGGGGCAGAAGGTGCCGTAGGCCATCTGGTAGAGATACTGCTTCGGGAAGGCTTCCTTGAAGGTCCAGATCAGCGTGTAGTCGCCCTCGGCGACCAGCGTCGTGCCGTCACCGAAGGTGCCGGGCGCGGCGCCGTTCAGCGGCGACACGTTCGGATCGTTGACGTTGTCCTCCCAGTAGAAGATCGCGTCGGCGGTGGTGAAGGGCTGGCCGTCGGACCACTTGGCGCCCTCGATCAGGTGCATGGTCAGCTGGTGGCCGTCCTCGGACCATTCCCAGCTCTTGGCGAGGTTCGGCAGCGGCTGCAGCTCGTCGGCGCGGATCTGGAACAGCGGGCCCGAGCGGGTCAGGCATTCCGACATGCCGATGTCGATGCCGCCCCAGCCCTGGGTCTGGCCGGCGCTGTAGTTCCAGCCCTCGGGGCGGCCGCCGATGACGTGGCGCATCGTGTCGCCATAGACGCCGATGCCGTCGACGGTGTTGCCCTTCTTGTAGACCATCGGCTCCTTCGGCAGGCGGTCCTTGACCGCCGGCAGCTTGCCGGTCTCGACGAAGTTCTTCGTGACCCAGTCGGGCTCGTGATATTCGGGCAGGGCCTTGTATTCGAGGATGTCGGCGGCGCCGACATAGTCGACCTGGCCCTGGGCGTCGAACTTCGGCGGGTCGGGCGGGTTGATCGGTGCCTTCACCTGGGCGAGGGCGGCCGAGACCGAGACCCCGAGCAGCAGGCTGGCGGCGCTGAGCGCCAAGACGGAATGCTTCATGTTTCCTCCCCTTTGAACGGTGCCGGCGCAGGCGCCGCACCCTGTCGGTCGTCGCTTCGCTGGGCAGATCGTCGATGCGCCTTCTCGCGGGCGCTGCGGCGGCTGCCGAACCGGACGGCGGCTCCTCCCGCCGCCCGGAATCGTCTCGTCAGGCC
>JAEWAD010000530.1 GCA_023391905.1 Pseudomonadota bacterium
CTCGGCGTCACGCTCGGCACGGCCGGCCATGTCGTGCTCTCCGAGGCCGGTCTGCCGGCCGCCCGCACGCATCGCGGATTCTGGCACATCAGCCATGCCGAACCGGGCCTCTCGATCTGGCTCGGCCTCGTCATGAGCGGCGGCCTCAGCCTTTCCTGGCTGCATCGGCTGCTGTCGTCCTGGCGCGACACGCCACTGAAGTTCGAAGACATGGTCACGTTCAGCGCCGAGGTGCCGCCCGGCGCCCGCGGCCTCGCCTTCGCGCCCTTCCTCGAAGGCGCCGCTACGCCCTATTCGGCACCGGAAGCGCGGGCCGCCTTCTCCGGCCTCTCCTCCTCGCATGGCGCGGCCGAGATGGTCGTCGCCGTCATGGAAGGCGTCGCCTTCAACGTCCGCCAGTCGGTCGAGATGTTCGAGGCGCTTGGCGGCCATGTCGACGAGATCCGCGTCGCCGAGGGCGGCGCCCGCGTCGACCGCTGGTGCCAGATCCTTGCCGACGTGCTGCAGCGCCCGCTCGTCCGCATCGAGGAACTCGACGCGTCCAGCGTCGGCGCGGCGCTGATGGCGCAGGTCGGCCTCGGCGCCGGCACGCTTGCCGAAGTGGTCGGGCGCACGGTCGCCTTCGGCCAGCGCTTCGAGCCGGATCCCGGCAGGGCGCCGGCCTATGCCGAGGCCTACCGCCGCTATCTCGATCTCGCCGGCCATACGATCGGCATCCCGCCTCCGCCGTCGGCCTGACCCGTCCGATCTTCTTCCAAACCCAACTGCACCAACCGGCGAGCAGGGCCTCGCCGGAATGAAATCTCACGCCCGGCCGATGCCGCGCCCAGACAAGGAAACCAAGATGACCATCACCCGGATCGAGCCCGGCCCGCGCATGAGCAACGCCGTCGTGCACAACGGCGTCGTCTACCTCTCCGGCCTGGTCGGCCGCGACGGCGAGGACGTTGCCTCGCAGACCCGCGCGGCGCTTGCCGACGTCGACCGGCTGCTGGCGCTCGCCGGCACCGACAAATCGCATCTGATCTCGGCAACGATCTGGCTCGCCGACATGGCCGACTTCGCGGCGATGAACACGGTCTGGGACGCCTGGGTCGACCCTGCCGCCACGCCAGCCCGTGCCACCGGCGAATCCCGCCTCGCCAAGGACAAATACCGCGTCGAAGTCATGATCACCGCGGCGCTCCCCGGCTGAGGGAGACAATCCCACGGCAAAAAAGATCCGAGCCCGGCGATCGTTCCGATCTCCGGGCTCGGATCGTCTATCGCTCGCCCCCTCAGTTGAGCAAAGGGGAAGGTTCCACGAAGGTCATTTCGCAGCCAACAGGCAGTTGTCGCGGCACAGCTTGACCAACGCCGCTTGGCCCTGCGTCGCCGCCTCCTCCGGAGTGAGGATACCGAGGCCGACCTTCTGCACGACATCCGATAGGGCGTCGATGATCTGGAAGTAGTTCGGCATCGGGGGCTTGGACCGCGACACTTCCAGACTGGACTTCATCGCCGACACCAAGGTCGGATTGCTCTCTTCGAGCCCGTGCAGATGGTCCCAGGAGCTGACGCGGATCGGCACGCCGCCATTGCCAGCCTCGAGGAGCGCCTGCTGCTGCTGCTTGTCGACAAGCCACTGCTGGAACAGGAAGGTCGCTTCCGGGTTCTTGGTCGACCGGCTGATGACGATCATCGAGGGTTCGGATTCGATCGAGCGCTTGCTGGCGTCGACGCCTTCCTTCACTGGGGGGGCCGCGTAGAGGAAGCTGCCATGCAGAGGCGAGCCACCCGGCTTGTCGATGCCGAGCACGAAGTCGGAATAGGCCAGCGACTGAGCCGCGACGCCCGTTCCCATGACCGTCGGGACGTCGACGACAGAGTATTCCGCCGTTCCCGGAGGCGCATATTTCCAGAGCTCGGCCCACAACTTCAGCGCATCGATCACCACGGGCGTGTCGAATGCCGGCTTGCCCTCGGCATCGATGATATCGCCGCCGAAATTGTGCAGAAGGTTTCCGATGAAGAGCGATACCGAGGTCTGCCCCTTCAGGCCCTCGATCACGATGCCATAGAAGTCGCTGGCCAGCGGCTCTCCCTTGAGCGTCTCTCCCTTCTTTCGGGTGAAGAACTCGGCGATGTCGCGCAGTTGCTCGAGCGTCTTGGCCGGTGCGAGCGCATAGCCATATTTCGCCTCGAAGGCCGCCTTCTCGGTCGGATCGTTCATCAGATCGGCGCGCGTCCAATAAACGTAGTTATAGTTCCAGTTGAGGAAGCCGTATTGCTTGTCGCCAAAGAAGGCGAGCGTCTTGAAGGGCACCTCGATGAAATCGGCCGTATCCAGATTGGGACTGGCGAGCGCCGGATTGGCGAGCATATCGTTGATCGGCAGGATGGCGTCGGCCTCGAGCATCGGCCCCATCTGGAAGCCGTGCAGCATCACGCCATCATAGTTGCCGCGGCCAGAGAGCATGTCCGCCTGGCCCTTGTTGATGACGTCGAGGTGGCTCAGCAGCTCATACTCGACCTTGATGCCCGTTTCCTCGGTGAACTTGGGCACCAGAGTGGCCAGGGTTTCCTGAAGCGGCGTGATCTCATCCAGAACCTTGATCGTCGTGCCGGCATAGGGCTTGGCCGCCTCGGCGTAGGAGAATGTCCCCTCGGCCATCGCCGGGCCGAAGTTCATGGCCGTGATGATGGCCGCCGCAGCTGCCGTTCCCTTCAGCACCCTCAATGAAGATTTCATCCGAACTCTCCTGTCTGTCTTGGTTTTATTGTCCCTGCTGATTTTTGTTTTTCACCGGCGGCCCGCAGTCCCGGCCTCGATGTAGTGAGATGGACGATGCACAACTCGCCCTCAGCGAGCCCTTCGACTACACGCCGAAGTCCCGCTGGCCGAGCTGCACGGTGATCCACTTGATCTCGGTGAGTTCTTCCCAGGAGAACTTCCCGCCCTCGCGGCCGAAGCCGCTGTCCTTGACGCCGCCGAACGGCACATGCGGCTCGTCGGAGATCGTCGTGTCGTTGACGTGGACCATGCCGGACTCGAGCCGCAGCGAGAAATCGAGCGCCTTCTGCATGTCGTTGGTCACCACGGCGGCCGAGAGCCCGTAGCGCGTGTCATTGGCGATGCGCAGCGCCTCTTCCGAATCCTCGGCGCTGATCACCGAGACCACCGGGCCGAAGCTCTCCTCGTGATAGATCCGCATGTCGCTGTTCACGTCACGCAGCACGGTCGGCTGGAAGAAGCGGTCCTCGAAGGTGCCGCCGGTCAGCACGACCGCGCCCTTTTCCTGCGCGTCCGCCAGTTGTCCAGCGATGAAATCGCACTGCGTCCGGCGAATGAGTGGGCCGATGAAAGTCTTCTTGTCGTGGGGGTCGCCGACGACGAGCGTTGCCGCCTTGGCGGCGAAGCGCTTGCAGAACTCCTCGAACAGCGGCGCCTCGACGACGACCTTGGAACTCGCCATGCAGACCTGCCCCTGGTGCAGGAAGGCGCCGAAGGTGGCGACATTGACCGCGTAGTCGAGATCCGCGTCCTTCAGGACGACGAGCGGGCTCTTGCCGCCCATCTCGAGCGTGAACTTCTTGAGGTGCTTGGCGGCCTCGACGGCGAGATAGCGCCCGGTGCGGGTCGAGCCGGTGAAGGTGATCAGCCGGACGCGCGGATCGGAGATCAGCAGCTGGCCCACTTCGTTCGGAACGCCCGGCACGACGTTCAGCACGCCGTCGGGAAGGCCCGCCTCCTGGAACAGGTCGGCGATCAGCGCGCCCGAGATCGGCGTCTCCTCGGAAGGCTTCAGCACGAAGGTGTTGCCGGCCGCCAGCGCGAAGGCGATCTTCTTCATCGACAGCAGGAAGGGCGAGTTGAACGGCGCGATGCCGGCGACGACGCCGAGCGGGCGGCGAACCGACATCGAGAGCTGGCCGGGGATGGTGACCGGCATCGTCTCGCCCATGACATGCCGCACATCGCCGGCGGCGCTGCGCAGCAGATCCGTCACATAGTCGATCTCCCACATCGCCTTGTTCGAGACCGAGCCGCATTCATTGATCAGCATGTCGCGGATTTCTTCGGTGCGGCGCGTGATCACATCGCACGTCTTGAGCAGCATCTGCTCGCGTTCGCTGACCAGGCTCTTGCCCCAGGTCGCGTTCGCCTTCTCGGCCGCGTCGATGGCGCTGAGAACCTCCTCGGCGCCAGCCTGGTGCGTGCGGGCGAACACCTTGCCGGTCGCCGGGTTGAGGCTGTCGGCGAGTTCGTTGCGCGACGAGGCAACCCAGCGGCCGTTGATGAACAGCTTGTAGGTACGGATGCCGTCCGTCGTCTCATATGAATTCGGATTCATTCGGAGATCCCCCGTAGCGCCCGTCTGGGCCCGTATGTTGTCGCTGCCTCGCGCGGTCGTTCCACGCAGCCGCGCCTTCGTCTCAGTTTCTGTCTGGCCTTGCCGGCAGGTTCTTCTTGGCGATGACGCAGTGAACGCCCTTCTCCTGGTCGACGGTCTGCGTGATGCGGAGGTCGGCGGCGATCGAACAGAGCGTGTAGGCGTCCTGCGGCGACAATCCCGAAAGCTCGCCGATCAGCGAGATCATCTCGCGCAGCGCTTGCTTGGCGGCATCGTCGAGATCGGGGTTGAACCCCATGGTGATCCATGTTTCGGCGGTCTCGGCGCGCGGCACCTTCAGCGACCGGCCCTTGTGCAGGACGAAACGGAACGATCCCCGCAATGCCGTCTCGATGGCGCTGAGGCAGACCTCACCATCGCCCTGAAGGGCGTGACCATCGCCGACCGAGAACAGCGCTCCCGGCCGGAACACCGGAAAATAGAGGGTCGCTCCGGCGCCGAGCTCCTTGTTATCCATGTTGCCGCCGAAGGCACGCGGCTGGACCGAGGAAAGGCGGCCATGCGCCAAGGGCGGCGCGACGCCGATGTTGCCGAAGAACGGCGACAGGCCGAGCGTCTGCCCCCATGGCATCGCGACCTCGCCACGCGCCCTGTCGATCGGTACGTGCAGGCGGCGCAGATCGGGAAAGTCCTCGGGCAGCGTGCCATGCAGCGGCAGTTGGACGTTCCAGCCCCAGTCCTGAAGGTAGTCGATGCTCTCGACCGTCACCTCGAGCACGTCGCCGGGCTCGGCCCCCGTGACCGCGATCGGCCCCGTCAGGAAGTGCGGCCCGCTTCCCCGCGCGCCCTCCTCCAGCACGGCGCGGTGCGCGTCGAGCACGGTGAAGCCCAGCGCCTCGTCCGGCAGGTCTTCAGGCTCTCCGGACAGTGTGTCGATGACGACGCGGTCGCCGGAGGCGATGGTCATGACCGGTGCGAGGCTGCCGTCCCAATAGCCCCACCGAACGGTGTCGGGCGTTGCTTCGAGTTTGTAGTCTGCCACTTACAACCCCCTCTCGGTTTCGCGTCTCCGCGACGATCGCCTACCCCTTGACCGCGCCCATGGTCAGGCCGCGCACGATGTGGCGTTGCAGCAGCACGACGACCGCGAGCACCGGCACCAGCGAGACGACGCCGACGACGGCGACCTCGCCCCAGCGCACGCCCTGGGCGGTGATCAGCTTCGGAATGGCGACTGGAAGGGTCTGGACGGCGCTTCCGCCGAGCATGAAAGCGAAGAGGAACTCGTTCCATGCGAAGATGAAGCAGAGCACCGATGTGGCGACGATGCCGTTTCGGAGCAGCGGAAAGACGACGCGCCAGAACACCTGCGGCTTCGACCAGCCTTCGAGGATCGCGGCTTCTTCCAGCTCCACCGGAAGGTCTCGGCAGAAGCTGCGAAGGACCCAGACGTAGAAGGACAGGTTGAACGTCATATAAGCCAGGCTCAGGCCGACGAACGTATCGAGCAGGCCGATCTTGGCGTAGATCAGGTAGAAGGGGATGACGAGACAGACCGGCGGCGCCATGCGGCTCGCCAGGATGAACAGGAACAGATCGTCCTTCTTCTTCATCTCGAAGCGGGCGAAGGCATAAGCCGCCGGCGTTCCGATCACCACCACCATCGCCGTCGATATGATGCCGAGAAGCAGCGACGTAGTGAGGTTGGTCAGGAAGCCCTGCGCGATCACATAGTCGAAGTTGACCAGCGTCGGCGAGAAGAAGAATTGCGTCGGCCGCGCGAACATAACGTCCGCCGGCTTGAACATCATCGAGACCATCCAGATCACCGGGAACAGGATGGTCAGGGCGCAGATGACCGCGATGACGGTTCGGATGAACGTCCCAAGAGGCGTGCTGTTGTTCATGGTCATACCTCTCAGAAGGCGTTCAGTTTCTTCTTGGCGATCTGATAGAAGATGTTGCAGGCGATGAAGAATATCAGCCACACGAACACCGCCAGCGCCGATGCCTCGCCAATGTTCCAGAAGTCGAACGTCATCTTGTAGGCGAGCAAACTCGGGGACTCCGTCGCCGTGCCCGGCCCGCCGCGCGTCAGGATGAAGATCGTGTCGAACACCTTGAAGGCGTCGATGAAGCGCAGCAGCCCGATGACGAAAAGCAGCGGTGCCATCAGGGGCAGCGTCAGGCGGAAGAAGATCTGCAGGGGACCGGCGCCATCGACCGCGGCGGCGCGATAGGGACCTTGCGGCAGCGCCTGGAGGCCGGCGAAGAAGGCCAGCATCATAAAGGGCGTCCACTGCCAGATGTCGATGAAGATCAGCGCGTAGAGCGCATAGGTCTCGGACGCGAAGATCGACGTTCCGGTGACGATATCGAAACGCTCGATGACGTTGTAGGAGAGCACGCCCCACGAGCCGGCGAGCATGATCTTCCAAAGCAGGCCGACGACGATGGGGGCCATCATGGTCGGGATGAAGAGCAGCGGCACGAGGATCGAGCGGCCCTTGACGCCCTTGCTGAGAACCAGGGCGCCCGCCATGCCCAGCATGAATTCGACTGGTACCGCGATCGCGACAAAGATGCCGGCGACATACATCGAATTCCAGAAATCGGGATTGGCGAGCAGTGCCTTGTAGTTGTCGAACCAGATGAAGTCCGTGACGCGGCCGTATTTCGCGTTGTGGAAACTCAAATAGACCGCGTAGATGAACGGCACCAACGAGACCAGACACAAGGTGATCATCGTCGGCGCGATCAGCATGTAGGGATAGAGCGATCCGCGTCGGGACTTCGGCGGCGCCTCAGCTGCGATTGCGATGGTCACGGTCGGCTCCCGTCATTGAGGAAATGCGGCGCCGTCAGGGCCGCTTGATCGAGCTGAGCGTCGGCAGCTTGCCGTTCCGCGTGGCGGTCAAGGCAACCGGACGCCTGTTGCCGAAGTGGCCTAGAGAGCGGCATTGCCCGTCCCTCCGTCGAAGAGGAAGAATTCGTCGACGCCGTACTGGAAGCCCACCGGCTCGCCGAGGCCGAGCGAAGTGGCTTCCTTCGTCTTGATCTTCACGAGGTCGCCGGCGCCGGTGCGGATGGTGACGAGGGCATGCTTGCCGAAGGCTTCGTTGGAATAGACCTGGCCGGCAATCGCGCCAGGCGCGTCGACGCTGGAGAGCGTCATGCCGCCCGGTCGCAATCCCAGAAAGACGGTGCGGCTGCTCAACTTCCCGACGGCCGATGCCTGCGTCGCCGGCAACTCGATCGTAAGGTCGCTGCGGCGGAAGATTGCCTTGTCGCCTTCGGTCCGGATCTCGCCCTGCAGGATGTTCATGGGGGGATCACCGAATAGCTTGGCCACCCGGACGCTGGCCGGACGAAGCCAGATATCCTCCGGCGTGCCGATCTGCTCGATCTTGCCCTCGACCAGCACGGCGACCCGATCGCCGACCGAGAGCCCCTCAAGTCCGTCCGGCGTCGACCAGATCGACGGATGCCCTCTGGCGCTGAGGCGCCGGCGGATCTCACCGCGCAGCTTGTGCCTGAGCTTGGCATCGAGATGGGAGATCGGCTCGTCGAGCAGCAGCGCGCTGGGGTCCTGGACAAGCGCCCTCGCCAACGCGACGCGCTGCTTCTGGCCGCCCGACAGGGCCACCGGTTGCCTGTCGCCCAGATGGGCGATTTCCAGAAGCGTCAGCAACTGATCGACATGCTTCCTGACGTCGTCGCCCAGCCTGCCCTTTGCACGCGCCTGCAGCGGCGACAGGATATTTTCCCGCACGCTCAAATGCGGGTAGAGGGCATAGGACTCGAACATCATGGCGACGCGACGCTGCCCCGGAGGCATCGATGCGACGTTCGCGCCGCCCAGATGGCACGAGCCCGTGTCAGGCTGCTCAAGGCCGGCAATCATGCGGCACAAGGTGGTCTTGCCGGCGCCCGACGGGCCAACCAGCGCGACGACTTCGCCCGCCCCAACGGTCAGGTCGACATCGCGGATCACCCGGTTGGAGCCGAATTGCTTGCTCAATCCCGCGACGGCGAGACCATCGCGCGGCAGCTTTTCGAGCGTCGAGAATGCTGTCGTCATCGCGGTCACCGGTCCATCTCCAGGTTCAACTCCGTCTCCGTGTCGAACAGATGCATCCTGTCCGCGGGGATGCTGAGATGAACGCCGTCCCCCTTTCGGTATGGCGTCGGGCCCGGAAGCTCGGCGACCAGCGTCTCGCCCGGCCTGTCCAGGACATCCAGCACCAGCGAGTCCGCGTCGCCTCGCGGCTCGCGATAGGCGACGATCGCGTTGAGGGGCCGGCTTGCCGAAACCGCCTCCACGACGAGATGCTCAGGCCGTATGCCGACCACGAGATCCCGCGACTGGCGCGCCTCGAGCATGCGCCGACGATCATCTCCCACGGCGATCTCGACGCCGAGGATCGGGATCTCGACATGACCTTCCTTGCCGGAGACCGTCGCGGGGAACTGGTTCATCGGCGGCTCCCCGATGAAGTTGGCGACGAAGATGTTGGCCGGCCGCTCATAGAGGCGCGAAGGCGTCGCCACCTGCTGCAGGATACCGCCCCGCATGATCGCAATGCGATCTGCCATGGCCGTCGCCTCGGTCTGGTCATGGGTAACCAGGATCGAGGTGACGCCGCGCGACTTCTGGAGCCTGGAAATCTCGGCCCGGAGATGGATCTTCTGCTCGCCGTCCAGATGCGACAGCGGCTCGTCGAAGAGGATGAGCGCCGGGTCGCGCACCACCGCGCGCCCAATTGCGATGCGCTGCTGCGCGCCACCGGAGAGATCGCGCACTCGCCGATCCGCCATGTCGGTCAGGCCGAGCATGGTCAGAACCCCATCGACCCGCTCCTTGCGCTCCGTCCGGCTGTAGCCGCGCACGGAAAGCGGGAAGTCAATGTTTTCGGCAATGGTGAGGTTCGGATAGAGGCAGTAGTCCTCGAACACCATCGCGATGTTGCGCTGGCCCGCCGACAGTCGGGAAACGGGAACGCCGCCGAACAGGATCTCACCCGCCGTCAACTCCTCCAGACCGGCCGCCATCTTCAGGGTTGAGCTCTTGCCACAGCCGGACGGCCCCAGCAGAGCCAGCATCTCGCCTTCCTGGCAGACCAGGTTCAAGTCAACGACCGCCATCGGCGTGCCGGGCTGATACTGTTTCGAAACAGACTGGAACTCGACCGTGGCCATGAAAGCCAATCTCCTTTTGCGGGTCACAACCCATCAGCAAAAGTCATGCCATCTTATTAAAAACAGGATGAATTGAGAGGGCTAAATCTGGACCGCCCGCGACCACGTCAGGCAGTGCTCCTTATTTGGGCCCGGCAATCAGACTGGCATGATCGCCCCGGAGTTCCCGGAGCATGAATGGCAGGCGGGCCCGTTCGAGCCCGCCCGGGAAACTGCCTTATGCGACAGCCGCCGAAGTGGTGACGATCGGCTTGACCACATCACCGCTCTCGGCCGCATGGACCGCTTCGTTGATCGCGCTCAGATCGTAGAGCTTGGTCAGCTTGTCGAACGGGAACAAGCCGGCACGCCAGAACTCGATAAGCTGGGGAACGAAGATGTCCGCTACGCAATCACCCTGCATGATGCCCTGGATCGTGCGCCCGAACAGGATCTTGCTCATCTCGAGATTGACCTCGACGCCCAGAGCCGCAGCACCAATCAGGCCACAGGTGCCGGGGATGCGAAGGCAGTCTACCGCCTGACGGAACACGCGCGGCACGGACGTGCATTCGAGCGAATACTGCGCGCCACCGTTCGTGATGGCCTGGATTTCCTTTACCGCATCGGTGGCGCCGCCATTGATGACATGCGTGGCACCCAGTTCGCGCGCAAGCTTCAGGCGGCCATCATTGAGATCGATCGCAATGATCGTCGTGCAGCCGACGATCTTGGCTGCCATAACGGCCGAGAGCCCCACGGCGCCCGCGCCGAAGATCGCGATACTCGATCCCGCCTTCGGGGCCAGCGCGTTGATCACCGCCCCAGCGCCGGTCTGGATGCCGCAGCCGAGCGGCCCCATGATCTCGAGCGGCACGTCCTTGCGGATCTTCACCACATTGCGTTCCGAGGCTATTACCTTATCCGCAAATGACGACTGGCAGAAGAAGCACCCACTGATTGGCACGCCCTTCGAACTAATCGGCGTTGAACCATCGAGCCGCGCCCCACTGAGATTGCGGCCATAGAATTCGACACAGAATCCGGGTTGCCCCTGCAGGCAATTCTCGCAACGACCACAGAAATCATAAGTCACGATGACATGATCGCCCGGCGCCACCTTGGTGACATTCCGACCGATCTTTTCGACTACTCCGGCCCCCTCATGACCGAGGACGGCTGGCAAAGGGACAGGATAGCTCTGATCCCGAACCCCGATATCCGTGTGACAGACTCCAGTTGCGACAATCTTTATCAGAACCTCGTCTTCACGAGGTTCTGCCAGCTCGACCATCTCAACTACAAAAGGACCAGACTTCTTGTTTACCAGAGCAGCCCTAATATGGTAGCTCATCATTCCCCCGGATACTTTATATGCAACGGAAGGCGTCCGATTTTATCGGATTTTTATTATCGAAACTTCTTCCCCAAGAAGTTCTGACAGGCACCTGGTACACAGTGCGGCTTCGGTGAAGGCTAGGCACATTCCACACGACTGTCAATCTATCATACCAATAATAGAATCATTTTGGATGAAGCCAAACATCACGTCCGGGCACTGCCACCACCTGAGTGCTGTCACAGGTGGGCGGCTCAATCTCGACGCCAGCCAGAGCAGGTCAACCACTACGAGACAGGCCGCAGTCTGCAGGATCGTCAAGGACGGCGAAGAAATGGAGCAGCGTGCGCTTGAACACAACGACGTGCATAGCTCCGAGCTTGGAGATCAAGGTCTCGGGCGTCGCGTCATCCCCAACAACGCGACCCGCAACGTCACATGCAACAGTCTCGCTTGGCGTAGAGAGCACTGAAGGCAGCGTCAGCCGAATGGCGACTGCCGATCGTCAACTTAATCGAACAAAAACGGCCCCGGTCCGTTTCCGGAACCGAGGCCGTCTTCGTCATTTCGCTGGAGTTACTTGGCGCCCCACTGCTCCGGGTAACCGGGCAGGTCCTGGCAGCCGCAGAGGCTGTAGTGCAGCGCCGGCATCCGCTCGTCGATGTAGCTCGCCAGCGTCTCCTGGGTGATGGCCGGCTGCGGCAGGTTCCATTCCGGGCCGGGGACCGACTTGCCGTCAAGGATGTCCAGCGCCGCGATGATCGGCGTGCGCCACTGGTAGGTCGGATAGGACGGCGCGATGGCGACCAGGTTTTCCTTCTGCCACTTGCGCAGGAAGTCCTGCTGGTCTTCGCCGCTGATCACCGGATAGGGCAGCCCCGCATCCTCGAACGCCTCGAGTGCGGCCGTCGCCGTATCGCCGGCGTCCATCCAGATCGCGTCGATCTTCTGGCCACGATTGATGTAGTCCTCGACCACCGACTTCGTCTTGGCGCGGTCGCTGCCGGTGAATTCCGAACCGATCACGTTGATGCCGGCCTCGTCGAAGATCGACTTGGCGGCCGAATAGCGGGTCTCGAGCACGTCGACGCCGGGGACGATGCGGATCGCCAGGACGTTGGAGCCCTTCGGCAGCTTGCTGGCGATGAACTCGGCCGAGGTGATGCCGAAGCCGTAGCCTCCGACCGGATGGATGTAGGTCACCGGGCACTTCGTGTTGACGCCGCGGTCGAAGACGATGACCGGCAGCTTCTCGCAGGCAGCCTCGACGGCCGGCGTCAGCGCGGCGGTCGTGGTCGGCGAGACGATCAGCACGTCGCACTTGCCGCCGTCGAGCAGCGACTGGATGTCGGAGATCTGCTTGTCGTCCTTGCCCTCGGCGTCGAGGATGACCAGCTCCTGGATCCGGTCCTTCTGCAGGGCGGCCTCGCCCTTCATGTTGTTGAGGCCGACGACGCGCCAGGGATTGAAGACACCGGCGTTCGAGAAGCAGATCGTGTGCTTGCCGTCCTTCTTGAACTTGGCCGTATCGACCATAGCGCCGCCGAGATGCTGCTCCCAGGGCTTGCCCTCGGGGCCCTCGGCCTTGGTCGACAGCAGCTCGCGCTGCTTCTTGAATTCGGCCGGGTCGTTGAATTCCTGGGCATAGGCCGTGGTCGAGAACGCAACCGCCAGCGTCGCCGCCAAGATCGATTTCACGTGCATCTGTCGTCTCCTCTCCATTGACGAATTGTTCGTTGAATTGCCGCCACAGCGGACAATCAGGTTGAGCGGCGATGGCGCAGGACGCTTGCCCCCACGGCCGCAATCAGGATCACGCCCTGCAGGCTGTCGCGCAGCGCCTGCGGCAGGCCGAGCAGGTTGAGCAGGGTGAACAGCGCGAACAGGCTGAGCGAACCGAACAGCGCGCCGGCGACAGAGCCGCGGCCGCCGAGCAGCTGGGCGCCGCCGATGACGCAGGCGGCGATCGCCTGCAGCTCGAGTCCGCGCCCGGCATTGACCGAGACGCCGGAAAAGCCGCCGATCAGGATGCCGGCCGTGACCGCCGCGAGCGCCGAGACGACGAAGGCGGAAATGCGTGTCGCCTTCACCGGCACGCCGGCGAGCTCGGCGGCGCGCGGATTGTCGCCAACAGCGAGCAGCCGCTTTCCATAGGCCGTCCTGTGCAGGCCCCATCCCGCCAACAGCGTCGCGCCCACCAGGATGATGACGGCGACCGGCAGCGTCCCCACCAGCGGCACATCGCGCAGCACGAGCCGGCCGAGATTGCGGAAATTGTCCGGCAGATCGCCACGCGGCGCCCCGCCCGACCACGCCAGCGCCAGCCCGTTGACGAGCAGCATCGTGCCGAGCGTGGCGATGATCGACGGCACCTTGAGGAAGGCGACGATCGCTCCGTTGGCGAGGCCCACCGCCAGTCCCATCGCATAGAGGGCGCCGATGACGGGCCAGGTCATTGCCGGGTCGCCGCCGATCAGCATCGAGGCGGCCAGCACCACCAGCGTGACGACGGCCCCCATCGACAGGTCGAAGCCGCCAGACAGGATGACGTAGAGCTGCCCGCAGGCCAGGATTACCAGCGGCGCGGCCCGGCGCAGGAAGTTCATGAACAGCCCTGCTTCGAGATAGTTCGGCTGCAGGACCGCGATCATCGCGTAGAGCACGACGAAGATCAGCAGCGCGAAGTTGAGGCCGCGGATCGAAACGCGCCGCGACGGGCGTGCCGTGTCGGGAATGGCCGTCATGCGACATGCCCCTTGTTGCGAACCGCGTAGACGGCCACGGCGGCGATGACGATCGCGCCACGCAGGACCTGCTTGAGGAAGGCGTCGACACCGAACATGTTGAAGCTGGCGTCGAGGCTGGCGAACAGCAGCACGCCGGCGAGGGTTCCGAGCACGCCGCCCTTGCCGCCCGAAAGCGCGGTGCCGCCGATGACGACGATCGCGATCGATTCCAGATCGTAGACGCCGTCGCGACCGATCCAGGGCGTGCCGGATTGCAGGCGTGCCGCCAGATAGAGGCCGGCGACGCAGGCGCCCAGACTAGCGATGACATGCGCGGCGAGGACGAAGCGCTCGACGCGCAGCCCGGCGAGCTTCGCGCCGTCCGGGTTGCCGCCGACGGCATAGAGATGCGCGCCGAAGCGGGTCTTCGCCAGCACGAACCAGGCAACGATGGCCAGAACCGCCAGGAGCAGGACCGGCAGCGGCACCCCGAAAGGCGCCTGATAGGCCAGGGCCTGGAACTCGGGCGCGACGCGCCCACCGAGATAGGTGAAGCCGGCCGCCAGCGCACCCTGCAGGATCAGCCCCGTCGACAGGGTCGCGATGAGCGGGTTGATGCCCCAATAGGCGACCAGCCCGCCATTGATCACGCCGACGACCAGCGCCAGCACGAGGCAGGCGAGGATGGCCGGAACGATCATGCCGGCGTCGCCCTGCATCAGATAGGAGGCCAACACGGCGACCGTGCTGATCAGTGCCGCGACCGACAGGTCGATCGAGCCGACCAGGATCGCGAAGGTCTGGCCGAGGCCGACGAGCCCAAGCGCGACGGTCCGCTGCAACAGACCGCTGAGGCCGGTGAGCGATATCTGGTTGGTCTGCCCGGTGGCGAGGGCCGCGGTCACGTAGATGATGGCGGCAAGCGCAATGACGACGAGCGGCACCGGCAGATCGCGAAAGCCCCGCCTCGTCCGGCCGGAGGAAAGCGTATCGACACTCATGACGCCATCTCCCCGGCAACCGTGGCGGCGGCGACGCCGAGCGCCAGTCGCATGACCGCGCCCTCCTCCGCGCCGGCCGGCAGTTCACCTGCGATACTGCCCTGGTGCATGACGACGATGCGGTCGCTCACGCCGATGATCTCCGGAAGGTCGGACGAAACCATCACGATGGCCCGGCCGGAATTGGCGAGCGCCCGCATCGTCTCGTAGATCCCGGCCTTGGCGGCGACGTCGATGCCGCGCGTGGGCTCGACGAAGACGAAGACGTGCGGGTCCTGCATCAGCCAGCGCGCGATGATCGCCTTCTGCTGGTTGCCGCCCGAGAGCGTTGCGATTTCCTGGCCGAAATCGCCGGCGCGCACATCCATGTCGTTGAGGCTCTGGTCCACTTTCGGCCGTGACCGCGACCCGCCCTGCGGCGACGAGAGCACGGGAGCCATAGCCTGCAGCGTCAGCAGCGCGTTGTCGCGCACTGACTGCCGCGGTGCGATGCCTTCGCGCTTGCGGTCGCCGGGCAGATAGCCGATCCCCGCCGCGGCCGCTTCGCGCGGGGAACGGAGCCGGGCGGGCTGGCCGTCGATCCGGACCTCCCCGACCGTGAACGGCGCGTCGCCGAACAGCGCCTGCGCCAGGACGCTCTTGCGCGAATCCTCAAGCCCGGCGACCCCGACGATCTCGCCGGCGCGGGCCACGAAGTCGATGTCGCGCAGATGCGCGTTACCGCCACCGCGAACTTCGAGCACCGGCGAGCCCGGCGCCGTGGCGCTGCGGGCCGGATAGAAGTCCTGCAGTTCGCGACCGACCATGGCGGTGACGATCGCATTGACCGTCACGTCGGCGCGGTCGCGGGTCCAGACTCGGCGCCCGTCCTTCAGCACGGTGATCCGATCGGCGATCGCCATCACCTCGGGCATGCGATGCGAAATGTAGATGATCGCCACGCCCTCGGCTTTCATCCGCAGGACGAGGTCGAGCAGCGAGCGGGCATCGCGATCGTCCAGCGCCGCTGTCGGTTCGTCCATCACCAGAACCCTGGCGTCGACCAGCATCGCCTTCGCGATCTCGACGAGCTGTTGCTCGGCGATCGACAGATCGGCGACCAGCGCATCGGGCCGGATCGCGGAGCCGAGCCGTTGCAGCAGCGCGCGGGCGCGATCCTGCATCCGCGGGCGATCGAGCAGACCCCAGCGCGTCGGCTCCATGCCGGTGAAGATGTTCTCGGCGACCGTGCGGAACGGCAGCAGGCTGAGTTCCTGATGCACGATCGAGATCCCCGCCGCGCGGGCCTCGCGTGGATGCAGGAAGCGGACGGATTTTCCGTCCAACAGCACCTCGCCGGCATCCGGGCGGTAGCTGCCGCCCAGTACCTTCATCAGCGTCGACTTGCCGGCACCGTTCTCGCCGCAGATGACATGCACCTCGCCGGCGCGGCAGTCGAAATCGACCGCATCCAGCGCCGCGACGGCGTTGAACGCCTTGCCGATCCCGCGCATCTCCAGCACGGCGGTCATGCCGGCACTCCGCCGACCGCGACCCGCTCGCCGGCCGCCTGCCACTCCCGCCGGACGAGCGCGATGCTGTCCGCGAACAGGCGGTCCTGGTCCTCGAACAGATCGCGCCAGACCCGCGTGGCGCCGGCGAGTTCGGGAACCGCCCTTCCGAAGGCCTCGACCGTCAGCCAGCCGTCGTAGCGGCACCGCCGGAGCGCATCGAAATAGGCCGCGAACGGCACATGGCCAGTTCCCGGCACACCGCGATCATTCTCGGAAATGTGGAAGTGATTGATCTCGCGGTGGTAAACTTCGTAAGTCGCGACCGGGTGCTTCTCTTCCAGATTGGCGTGGAAGGTGTCGAACATATAGCCGTAATTGGGATGAGCGACCTGTCGGCAGATGGCCGAGGCCTGGGCCATGGTCGACATGACGTAGCATTCGAAGCGATTGACCGCCTCAGCGGAGATCAGGACGCCGGCCGGCGCGGCGTATTCCGCCAGAGACCGCATCGCCTCGACGCACCAGCTGAGCTCGTCCGAAGTCGGCCCCAGACCGGTGAAGTGGCCGACCGGCGAATGAACCGGCCCCGCGATGATCGTTCCCCCCATCGCATGGGTGCAGTCGACGAGCCATTTGTGGTGGTCGCGGGCGCGCGCCCGCACCGCCGCGTCGGCCCAGATCGGGGTTGCTTCCACTGGGT